>JAGRPD010000505.1 GCA_020439875.1 Verrucomicrobiales bacterium | reverse complement strand
ATGTCGCTGAATGGCGACGCGCAGAAGCGCTACCTCAACTTTGTGCAGCGCCTCAATCGCGACCACCTCGATTCACGACCCGGCGAGTCCGATCTTGAGGCGCGCATTCAAAGCTTCGAACTCGCCGCCCGCATGCAAACCGCCGCGAAGGAAGCGCTCGACATCAGCGGCGAAAGTGAAGCCACCCAACGACTCTACGGACTCCACCGCAAGGAGACCGAAGAATTCGGCACCCGCTGCCTCATCGCGCGACGCTTGGTGGAGCGCGGCGTCCGCTGCGTCTCGCTCTTCACCGGCAACCAAACCTGGGACCATCACAACAGCATCCTCACCAGCCTGCCCTCCGCTTGCGCCCAGGTGGATCAACCGGCAGCCGCCCTGGTCATCGACCTCAAGCAGCGCGGCCTGCTCGACACCACCGTCGTGCATTGGGGTGGCGAGATGGGCCGACTGCCCGTGATTCAAAACCGCGCCGGAGCCAAGGGGCGCGACAAGGTGGGCCGCGACCACAACACCTACGGCTTCACCTCCTGGGTGGCGGGCGGCGGCTTCAAGGCGGGCCACATTCACGGTGCCACCGACGAGTTCGGCCATCACGCCGTGGAAGATGTGGTCCACCACTACGATTACCACGCCACCCTGCTGCATCTCTTCGGTTTGGATCCCGCCAAACTCAGCTACAAGCGCAACGGCACCGCCCAGCGACTCGTCGAGAATCCTGAAGCCCGCGTCGTCACCGAATTGCTGGCCTGATTTTCAAAAACACGCAGCTCCCCACTCGATTCCCGCATGACCACTCGCCGCCAGTTTCTCCGCTCCACCGCCCCGCTCATCGTCGCACCCTCCGTGCTCGGCCGGGCCGGTGCCGTCGCCCCAAACAGCCGCGTGCGCCTCGCCTGCATCGGCGTCGGCAACCAAGGCACTGGAAACCTGAAGAACTTCCTCGCCGACGAACGAGTCGAGGTCGTCGCAGTCTGCGACGTGGACGCCGAGCGCGTGGCCGCCGCCGTCAAGCTGGCCGGTCTCCGCGCTGCCGACGGCTACCGCGATTTCCGCGAGGTGCTGGCGCGCGACGACATCGATGCCGTCATGAATGCCACGCCCGACCACTGGCACTCGAACATCGCCGTCGCCGCCGCCCGCGCCGGCAAGGATTTGTATTCGGAAAAACCGCTCGCCGGCAGCATCACCGAAGGCCGCGCCATCTGCCAGGCGGTCGAAAAACACGGCCGTGTCCTGCAATGCGGCACCTGGCGGCGCTCCGGCATGAAGGTGCGCATGGCCTGCGAGTTCGTGCGCAACGGCGTCATTGGTGAGTTGAAGGAGATCGAAATCGGCGTGGTGGGCAAGTTCAAGATTCGCGGTGGTTTCACCGGTTTGGAAAAACCCGAAGCCGTCCCGGATCATTTCGACTACAGCATGTGGCTCGGCCCCGCCGCCGAACGGCCCTACACGCCCGCGCGCTGCCACTTCAACTTCCGCTGGATCGACGAATATGCCCCCGGCTACATCACCGACTGGGGCGTTCACTTTGTCGATGTCGCCCAATGGGGCGCGGGCATGGATGACACCACGCCCGTTGAAGTTCAGGCCTCCAACATCCGTCGGCGCGAGGGTCTTTACGATGCGCCCGAGGACTTCCATCTCGAGTATCGCTACGCCAACGGCGTGAAACTGCGCATGTTCAACTCGGAGGACAACAGTACCTGGGGCACCAAATTCATCGGCACCGACGGCTGGATCCTGACCGAGAACGAGACGCTCAAAGCCAGCGACATCAACCTCCTCCGCACCAAGCTCGACGATGGCGCGGTCCGTTTGTTCGAGTCCAAACACCACCATCGCAACTTCATCGACGCCGTGCTCTCCCGCGGCCAAACCGCCGCACCCGCACCGGTGGCCCAGCGCTCGGCCACCGTCTGCCACATGGGCGGCATCGCGGCGCGCCTGGGCCGACCGCTCAAGTTTGACCCCACCGCCGAGCGCTTCGACAACGACGACGAAGCCAACGCCATGCTCATCAAACCGATGCGCGATCCATGGAAGCTCGCCTGATCCTCCCGCTCCTGCTGCTGCCGTGGACGGCCCCGGCGCAGCAGCCCGATCTCGCCCTCACGCTGCCTCCCGCCATCCACGCGGTTCCGGGTGTTCCACTGCGTTTGTTTTACGACAACCTGGTGCTCACCGAAAAGCCGGAGGCCTTCCGATTTGAGTTCGACTGCCCGGTGGGCACCGCCGAACAGCGCGCCTGGCGGATCGAAGCCACCGATGACCAAGTCGGCACGCACCCGATCCGTGTCACCGTTCGCGACGCCAACGGCACGCCGCTCGCCTCCGCCGAAACCCGGCTGCAAGTCGCCCCGCGTCAAGCCGGTGCGGGCCGCCCGCTTCGCCTGCTCATCATTGGCGACAGCCTGACGAATGCCTCGCAGTATCCCAATGAGATGGCGCGTTGGTTTGCCGAGCCGGGCAATCCGAACGTCACCTTTCTCGGCACGCATCATCCGTCCTCCGCCCAACCCAACGTCTCCCACGAAGGATACGGCGGCTGGACTTGGGCCGCGTTTCTCACCCGATGGAATCCGCAGGCGGCAGCACCGGCAGCGGGTCCGGTCAAGCGCGCCACCAGCCCGTTTTTGTTTGCGCGAGAAGGAGAGCCACCCGTGTTCGACCTGCCGCGCTACTTCCGTGAGTCATGCGACGATCAACCGCCCGATGTCGTCACCTTCCTGCTCGGCATCAACGACTGCTTCAGCGCCAATCCCGACGACCCCAAGGCCATCGACACCAAGATCGACGGCGTTCTTGCCCAGGCAGACCAGCTCCTCGCCGCCTTTCACGCCGCCGCCCCCCAAGCCACGCTGGCCGTCGGCCTCACCACCGCGCCGAATGCGCGCGAGTCGGGATTCGAAGCAAACTACAAAGGCCGCTACCACCGCTGGGGCTGGAAGCGCATCCAGCACCGGCTGGTGCAGCGGATGATCGACCACCTGGCGAACCGCGAATCCGAAGGCATCCATCTCGTGGCGACCGAACTCGTGGTGGACCCGGTGGAGGGTTACCCTGAGAACAACGGCGTCCATCCGAACGCCCACGGCTACGCCCAAATCGGCACCGCGTTTTACAGTTGGATCAAGGCGTGGTGCGCCGACGCCGACGCACCCCCATTCCCGCAATCGCCGCCACCAGCAACAGCCCCACCCGACCGGGCTCCGGCGCGGCGATGAAGACGACTCCGTCGCTCAGGAAAAAGCGCGTGTCCCAGCGCATGGCCGAATCGAAGCCGGACAGATCCGGCAGATCCAAGTCTCCACTATCATCTCCATTCCCCACCAACAGGTCTCCGCCGACTGTGAACGATCCCCAGTTCGTCGAAGCCGCATCGAACCAATCCAACAAGTTATAGATCTGGCCTGCAGCCGGCATCCAGCCACTGTCGGGCTCCACCTTGATCGTTCCACCATTCCAAGTCAGCCCCCCACTGATCTCCAAGTGATCGTACGCCCCCGCCGAGATCCCTGTGCCCGCTTCGCCAAACGAGGTCGGGTCCAACGCCGTCGGAGTGGTTCCCAGACTACCCAGGATCACACTCCTCGTCACCGTCGTCAGATAGTTCGCATCCGTTAGGTTATACCCTGACGTCATCGCCACCATATCGGAGTTCTGATGCGGCGTCGCGATCACCTCGAAGGTCGTCGTGGATCCCGCATTGAACGTCACGTTCCGCTGATTCGCCGTATCCCCGACAAACAACGTCCCCCCGTCCTGACCACCACTGTCACCCATCGCCAGATTCCCATTGACCACCAAATCCCCCCGCACATTCCCGGTTCCACTCAGGGTCGCACCCGCTTCCACCGTCGTCACCCCTGTGCCCGTGCTGCCAGCCAGCTGCACTCCAGTGACCACCGCACCTTCAAAGGTTCCGCTGCCCTGAACAAAATTCGCCTCCCACTCTCCCGTGCCACCACTGCCCACCTGCAAGTTCCCCTCCGTCACCAATGTGGTGCCACTGTAGTCATTCACAATCGTCAGCGTCGCCCGCGAAGCCCCCGCCTTCACCAAATTCAGCGCCGCCGCAGGCAACATGCAGTTTTCTCCCACTCCGTCCGCCACCACACCATCGCGGAACAACGCATCCCAATTGGCATCCGTCGTCTGCGTGATGGTCAGCGTTCCTGGCGTCGCCGATGCATTCTCAATGATCTCCGAGCTATCTCCCACGATCGTGATGGTCTTGCCATTCGTCCCCGTGTTTCCCGTCACCACATGATCCAAATCCACCGCCATCTGCCGGCCCGCATCAAAGGAAGGCCCCGTGAAGGAGTAAACCCCTGAGGTCGAGTTGCCGCCTTCCGTCACCAAATTCCCAATGATCACCGACTGACCGCCCGTCTGCATCGTCGCAAAATTCCGCATCTGCACGCTGTTATCTGCATCGATGGCTGTCGCCGATCCAAACCGAGCGATCTCCGCATCGTCTTTATCGAACGTTCCCCCCGTTTCCGCACCGATTCTCAGATTCCCATTCCAAGCCGTATTGTCACCGCTGAAATCGTAGGTCACGATGATTGATCGTTCCAAATCACTGGCCACCGCTCCAGGAATCGTTTGGTTTTGGTCTCCGCCTTCATTCGTGTCCAGCAGGATGTGCCGTGTGCCCGTGATGTCTCCCGTCACCGCCATTACCACCTGCTGCTGATAACCCATGAAATCGGGATGCACATTCTCAGTGTCCTCGAAGTAGAAACGCATCTGGTTGGTCCCACCCGCACCGAGATCAATGTTGCCCGACCACGTCACCGTACCATTGGTCGGGATGTAGCCCGACATCAGTCGAATGTCCTGAGCCGTTCCATCCGCAATTTGAATGTCGTTTTTCACTTCCAGATGAGTCACTGGAGAATCATAGGTCAACACCGACCCGCTGCCGTTCGTGCCGTTTTCTGCAAAGATCGCGAGGCGAGTCTGCCCCAGGCCCGAAGCTCCTCCCACCACACCCAACACAATAGGCTCACTGCCGGTGCCAAAGATGTCTCCCTGGCCATATCCGTAAAGATTGCCGTCTTCCACCCTGATTTGACCTGTGTAGTTCGGCATGGAATCCCGCATTTGAACCGTACCATTGCCCTGCTTGATGATGTTGCCAGAGCCATAAAGCCCACCCTCATTTAAACCAAAATACACCGAATTTTGACCTGTCGTATTACCAGAATCCGCGTATCCCGCATTGTTCACATTGATCGTGAGATCCCCCACCACGTTGTGAAAACCGTCCAACACCACCTCTCGGTGCGTCGTCATTTCTAACGTCACGTTATCTCCCGCAGCCTCACCCCATTGGAACCACTCCCGCAGTCGGATCTGATTGTCCCGAGTCGAATCCCCCCGCCGAGGTGAGATCTCCACCGTAGCATTGTTTCGCACAATCGTACCATCCGCCCAAGAGTAAGTCGTCCCAAAGGGCGTGTACTGCGCGTTGTCATTGCCTTGGCCCTGGATATCGACCCGAGTCGCCGAGGTGCCATCGCCAATGACTGTCAAACCGGAGTAATTGTTGACGACCCCCAGCAAATCCTGTGCAGCATTTCCCGCAGAGCGATCTCCGAACTGAAACGTCCCTTCTCCCGCAAAGATAAACCCACCCGCAAACTGATTCGGAGCCGTTAGCGAAGCCACAGGATTGCCTTCGCTAGTTAGCAAATTGTTACCCGCACCCCGCAAAATCAAACGTGCTCCGGCATCCGTCAACTCCAGCGTGCTCATGCCTGCACCCGCTGTGATCGAGGTCGAAAGCACCTCCGGCGTCGCCGGAGCACCCGTGTAACGCAACGTGCCGTTGTTCATTTGCAAATCCGACGGCGTGCCCAGTCGCGCCAACCCATCGATTTCCAACGTGGCCCCACCGACGATCGCCACCGATCCCGTATTCGTATTGGTCCCGCCCAAAACCGTCGTTCCCGTCCCCCCAAACTGCACCTTCTGGCTCCCGCTGATATCCGCATCCAGATTGATGTCACCGCTGGCAAAGTTGTGGACAAACAGCGTTGCCCCTGTCGTCGTCAGGCTGGTACCTGCCGCCATCGGAGTGCCGCCGACATGATTGCTCGTGATCAGAACACCACCACCATCCAGAGACACCGCGCCCGAGCCAATGTTTCCCGTCGCACTATCAAAGCGCAGGCTCCCCGTCGCCGCTCCCGCCAATCCCGCGCCCTGCACATCCGTGTGGGTACCTGCAGCGAAGCTATCCACACCGTAACCCGTGTAGGCCACCACATTTCCCGAACCATCGGTCGCCGCCCAATCCGTCGCAAAAGGAGCCGAGGAACCTGACGCCCCATACGTGGCATAATCTCCCACCCGTCTCGCGCCCGCACCAGCGATCGTCATCGACCCCCCAGCGATCGATTGAATGTGAACCGATCCACCATTGCCCGTGAGCGAACTCACAGTCACGGCCCCAGTGCCGACAATTCCCAAACCACTGCCACCCGCATTCACACTGACGGCCCCCAAGTTCTCGACGCCGTCATTGTCGATCGCCAAGATGCCTCCGCCCAGCCCCAAAGCGGCCCCATCGCCAAAGCGCCGATTCGCGTTCACGTCATAGTTCGTCGCCACCAACGTACCACCATTCACAAAGACCTGCTCCACCGTCGCGTCTCCCGCGCTGGATCCCAACAAACGCACCGTACCATCTCCCACTTTGGTGATGGATGAATTCACTCCATCCCCTCCGTCCATCAAGGCCAACGCCAGATCCACCGTTCCCTCTCCCGTTGCGAAGAGCTGCAGATTCCGATCATAGGCTGCAAATCTCGTCATGTCCGTGAAAGTCAACGTTCCCGTTCCCGTGCCGAACGTCACCGTGCCCGAGCGGTTGTTCCCACCGATCAAAGAGTTCCCCGTCGTATTGCCGCGATTGAAGTTGTCATTGCCGCTGTAGTTGTCGGGATCCAGCGGGTCCACACCGACGGTGAAGGAAGCCAAGTTGAAAGTGCTACCCGCATTTTGCAGGAAGAAGGACAGGTTGTCCGCACCGCCTCCATCACCCGACATGACCGAGCGCCCTCCCAGGTGAAAACCTGACATTGGATTATCGGGATTCTGCGCTAGGGCCGCAGCGGCTGAGTAGAAATCCCCCGTCCCCTGGTAACTCAACACTCCCTGCTTCAGCTCGATCCGACCTCCTGAATCATGCGGGTTCCAGAGTTGAACGTTGCTCTCGTGATTCGTTGCCACCACTTCCATGCGCAACACCTGATTCTGATTGGTCCCATCTACCAAAGCACCCACTGCTCCCGCTGCGGAGTCGCGAATGCTGCCCCGGATATCCAGAATCCCCGCCCCTCCCGTGTAGGTCGAGAAGATCCGACTGCCGTCGCCATAGGCCCCCGTCGCCGTTACATCTGCACCGCCGTAGATGTCTCCCGCAATCGTCGTCAACGCGGTGGAGTTCGCATAAATGCGCGGCGTGAAATTGCGCACGTACCCACCCGCACTGCTAGAGGTATCCACATTGTCAATGATCACATCTCCTCCCCAATACGAACCCTGCTCAAGCGCCAGTCCGATGTTGTTCCCGGAAATCGTCCCCACATGCAGGGTGACTCCCTCAATTTTTGAGCCCATCCCCACCACAAACCCCCCGGAACCACTCACATAGACATCGGTGCTCTGACCCAGCGCACCGCTATCCCGCGCATACAGGAGGCCCTGCACCACGTTGGTTGGTCCAGTGTATTCGTTGGGAGCTTGCAGAAACAACGAAGACCCGCCTGACTTCGTCAGACCATTGCCACCCGTGTTGCTGATCACCGAGTTGATCGTCAGCCAAGCGTTATCCCCATCGGTGTTCGACAATCCTCCCGCAGGCACACTCGTTGAGGTATTTGTCTGAGCCCAAATACTGTCATTGGAAATGATCGCCTCGCGGCCATTGAAATCCAATCTCCCTCCCTGAATGAAACTACGCATGTCCAAGTTATCACCCGTATTCGATGCATTGCCGTTTTGATCCATCGTGCCGGTGTTCGACATTTGAATCACACCACTGGCAATCACCAGCACACCACACTCATCCATGGTCAGAGTCGTAGTATTGCCACGCCCATTGCCATCCAGTGCATGACTCTCCGAGCGGAAGCTCAGCGAGTTCACCGTCTGATGACCATCCAGAGTAATGATCGAATTGCGTCGTCCGGTTAGCCCCCCTCCAATCGAGTCCGTCGTCAGCCCCACCAACGACACGTTCTTGTCGGTACTGCCAGCCAAAGCCGCATCCAGACTGACTGTGGAATTGGTGTCCGTCCCTGGGTTCGCTACCGTGAAGTACTCGGACTCAGCCAGAGGGCGCAGGTAGTAGGTGGCATCGCCCGTAAACGGATCCGTTCCCGCCTCAGCCACCATGAGATTCCGAGCGATCCGATCCTCGCTCATCAAGAAAGTCGGAGTCGTACCCGTCCCTGTTCCGGTATTGCCCACCCAATCCAAACGGGTGCCACCGAAGAATCCCGGAAGAATGGTATGATTCCCTGCTGTGCCATCCCCTCCCACCGCATCGGGCAGAGTATCGACCATCATGATGAACTTGTTATGAGAAGCTGCATCGGTCATATCAAAGTCTCCACCCGCAAAACCCGTCCCCGACTCCGCGAAACCCGCTCCAGGCGTTGGATCCAATTGACGGAAGCTTACAATCGAACCCGGCGTCCGATTGATCTCACCCGCTCGGAAGCCTGATGCATTATTTTCCAAGGCGCTGTAGGCACCCGACAGCAGTGTGAGTGCACCATCGTTTTCCAGACTCATGTTCCCTGCCTCTACATTCACGGAACCCACGCGTTCCACTCCGGAGTAGGTGATACCACCACCCTCCATCCTCATGCGCACATAACCGTTGGAGGTAATCACCGCATCATCGCGAATGCGGTCTTGGAATTGATTGATCGAAGAATCTCCGTTCCCAATTCCAAAATAAGTATTGCGCTGCAACACGATGTTCTCCGTTCCACCCAATCGGCCTGAACCATACAATCTAACGTTCCCGGAAGCGTTGCGCAGATCCCCGGTCCACAGAGGTGAGTTGCCATAGATGTAAAACTCATTGTTTCCCTTCCGGATAATATCTCCCTCACCTTCCAAGTTTCCGCCGTTCTCATTCAACCTTAGTTGATCGTTGCGGATATTGAAAAGCGTGTCGCCTTCCACAAACATTTGGCCACTGAGACGCACCAATCGAATGTCCAAGTTGGACCACCCCTGATTGATTGCCCCCATGCCTTCATAACCGTAACCCTGCATCGTGATCCATTCATACATGGTGGGATCCGAACTCACGTAGGAGAGATTCAAGGTGCCATTTGGCCCAATAATCGTACCATCCAAAAAGGAACGATGCGTTCCCAAAGCGTTGGTTCCACTGCTTCCCACGCCGCGCAAACGCAAGACCCCTTCATCGATGTAGGTGATGCCGCCATAAGTCAGCCCCATGTTGCTCTCCGCCGCCCCGTCGTTGTCGGGATCATACCGGAGTTCCACCGTGCCGCCACCCGCAATGTGCAGATCCCCGATATCGGGATTGCGATCGCTCGCTGGCTGATACTCGGCTCCGATGTGATTTGAGGAACTGAAACCATTGTCCGTCGTAACGTGGCTGAACTCACTGGTGATGTAACCATTCACCGTCAATACCTTGTCTGGACTGACACTCAGGGTCCCGCCGTTTCCACCCAGCCAAAGGGTACGCTCCCCACCTAGCGTCATGCTTTCCGTCACTTCGAGCGTGCCTCCATCAAAGTGGATATTTCCACTGTCAAAGATGGCCCACAGTCCCGCATTCCCATCCCCGGCCGCATCACCACTGCTGTCCCGATCCGTGGTCACATGCACACCTGTGCTGTAACCCGATCCGCCATCCGTCAAAGTCAAAGCGGTAACCTGCTGAGATCCGTTGGAATTGTACGTCCCCGTAGCACCTGTTGCCGGGGCATTTGCCGTGGTAAAGGTCAATGCCAATCCCGATGCATTTACCCCATTCGTGCTCCCGATATTGGCGCGTTGCACCTGCACAATGGATGCATTGGAGAAAGTGCCGAGTTGATCCGCCGAGGAGATGGACAAGGTCCCCCCATTCAAATAAGTGTCTCCACTGTAGTCATTGGCACCTTCAAGCACGGTACGGCCATCTCCCGAGTGCACCAAATTGAGCCGATTGGCCCCATTGTCCGTGATGACGGCACCAATGGTCGTTGTGTCACCGAAGTTGTGAATCGCCAAATCATTGGAACCATCTGTCGTCCATCCACTGGTGAGCGTTCCATTGGAAATGGCATGCGCTCCTGTGCTTCCGACCGGAATCAGGATGCCACCATCTTCCAACGTCAACTGAAACCCACCCAGGTCCAACGCCGTCGTGCCACCGAAACGCAAGGTCGCTGTATCGGCATCAGCTGTGAGTGGCGTCGTCGCAGCTCCGGTGAAGTTCGTATGGGTCCCTGTGGACAGCGTGTCCGAAGTGTAGCCTGCAAAGGCTTGCACACCCGTGGTGCCCTGACGAGCCGCCCAGTCGCTCACGCCGATCCCATCGCCATACACCCCCCATGACCCGAGAAAATCGCCATCCGTGGTGGACAGCGAACTGGCGCTGAGGTTGATCACACCGCCATTCTCAATGAATTCCAGTGTTGAACCCGAACGACGGAAAAGGCTCGTCGCGCTCGATCCCAGGGTCAACGTCGTGTTCGCTCGGGTATCGACCCGACTCGCCCCATTGGTGAGATATAGATCGCTGTTGAGCGTCTGCGTGCGGGCCGAGGAACCGCTATTTTGAAACACCAAAGTGCCGCCACCCCAGGTGGATTTTCCCACTGCTGTGCTGGTTGAACCACTCGCAAATTGGTTATTTCCCGTCATGCTGTCAGCTTCCCAGATCGCCGTGCCAGCCATGAAATTCCAGCGGTCAATGTCCGATGCACCTGCCAATCCCGTGCCCACATTGGCATTGAACAATACGGTTCCCGGACCTGAGATCGTCGCGGATGCGTTGAAGTTTTGAGCCGTACCATTTTCGTCATCCAACCGGCCATTAAAAACCATCGTCCCTCCAGCGACCTGATGAAAGCGCACATCCCTTTCACCGCCTTGATTCGCAAACTGCAGACTGAATCGAGTCGCATTGTCGTCGCTCCCCCAATAGACCGTCCCTGAGCGATTCTCTCCCGCCAGCGTCAACGTACCGTTTCGGTTGTTGTTGTACGCATAGATGTAGGGCGCGTTGAAGATTTGACCGTCTTTCGTCAAACTGACGTGACTGTTGTATGTCGAGGTGAAAGACGTGCTATCCGCACCCAAAGCAAATCGTGTCCAATAGTCGTTGGATGTGATCAGAGAACGAGCTGCATCGGTATAAAACCCGGTCCCACCGACTGCCGAGGCAGGATCGTAGAGGATCCGAAAATAACCCCTCGTGGCATCGAGTCGCCCAGTGGCATCCCATTGCTGGTAAACATTGACGTTCATTTCATCGTGCCCGGACATCTGAAAGCCCAGGGAATGATTCGAATCCGCCTGACCGGAGGCAAATTGATCCCCGCCCGCGCGATTGATCCGCGTGATACCTGCAATACCGTCTGTGGCATTGGCGATGTTGCCACTCGGACGATCCCGCACTTGCCCAAACAAATTGATCGTCCCTGCCTCACCAATGCTAGTGGTGATTCGGAAGGGATCATTGAAGGCATCCGAATCGGTCTGAGCATTGCTCGAAGCCGGATCCACGTAGATGTTTCCAAAGATGGACAGCGTGGCGTTGTTGCGAGCCGTGATCACCGGCACATCGAAATCCGATGAGCCCGCCGCGTCGGCGTTGTCGATGATGATGTCACCCCCCCAGGTCGCATGCCGACTGCTCTCAGAACGCAGTATGGTCCGCGCCTGATCTTGCGGACCTGCCCGAAGATTGATTCCGGAAATGTTCACCCCGTTATCCAGCAGGAAGTTTCCTTTTCCAGACACCACCACCTCGCTAATCCCCTGCAGAGCGTCGCTGTTGCGCAAGACCAAACTTCCCTCCCCCGTGACGTAGGCCGTGCTTCCCGGAGTGAAACTGTTGACCGTGTCGAGATAGACATTGTTTCTCCCGGTCTTGATCAATCCATCGGCGTTGACCATCGAGGAACGTATGAAGGCGTTGTTGCCGGTGAGATAGTTGTAGTAATTGGCGTCATTGCGATTGGTATCCTCCCAATGCAGCGAGCTATTGATCACCGCCGTCTGACCTGCCAGATCGAGTGTGCCACCCCGGATGACCGCCTCCATGTTGGCGCTGTCTTGTTGGGCGAAACTTGTGAAATTGATCATGCCCGAATTGATCGTCAACGTCGTCGTCGGATCCATCACCACCACGTCCTGCCCCGCTGTGGAGGCTTGATGATCGATGGTGAGAGAGTTGATCGTCATCGGCGCGGTAAGAGATCGCGTCTCGCCCCTTGTGTTGGCATTGGCCACACTGGTGAGAACCCTCCAGTTGGCCCCAGCGGTCGGCGTGAGTCCGGTGTCATACTCACTCGCCGCGAGGGGGCGTAAAAAGCCACCATCCAGTGTCATCAACTCCGCGCCCACACCGGTGAGTGTCATTCCATTCTCCACCGACCACGCAGGCCGCGTCACCGATGCCGCGCCCGGCGCATCCACCACACCACCAAACAAATTCAGAATCACAGCGCGATCCGTCGTGCCCGTTGGATTGCCGATCTGTGTGACACTTGCGGCATCCGTCAGCGCCACTCGCACATCTCCCGCCGCTGGCGCTCCAACTCCCCACGAACCATCGCTATTCGGGCTGAGCATGGTCAAGACTCCGCCGTCGCTTGAGCTGATCGAGTTGATCGTCAAATCGATCACCCCATCGCTGCCACTGCCATTGTCCCGCGGATCCAGATACAAAAAGCTCTGGCCACCATTCAACGCGACGTTGCCGACATCTTCGCTCAGGCTCACCCCGTCAGATCGCACATGCAGCACACCGTTTCTCATATCCACCGTGCCAGCATCATTAAGGCGGTCGTTGTTCGTTGCCGTCGCCGAGTTGTCCAGCAGCAAGGATCCATACCGTTGCAGGACGATGCTTGATGCTTGATTCAATCCGCCGTCCGTTCCCGAGAGGTGGAGGTTGGCATACTGCGACTCGGTTGCTCCACTGGAGGTACTAAAACCACCTGGCAAGTAGCGACCGGTGTTCTGTTTGACAATGATAACGCCGTTGAAATTGGCGTTGGCGTTTTCGATCTGAACCGTGCGGTTGCCTCGGATCGTCAATCCCTCTCCAGCGTTGGTGCCAGTGACCGTCCCCGTATCAAAGCTGCCAGTGTTGCGGATTTCCCCCTGGATGATCAAAGCACCCGGCTCATCATAAGCCAAGGTTCCCGAATTGTAGGATGCACTGCCGCCATTGCTGTCGATGATGGCGCGCCCCGCCGGACCACCGATGAGATTGATCACACCACTCGCACCCAGGGTTGTATTGATGGGCGGCTGCCCAACGCTGGTGGGACCATTGCGCTGGATCGCCCCAATGCCGAGGTTGATCGTGTAGTTCTCATGCGTCACGCCCTCCTGCCGATAAAACTCCAATCGAGGCTCACTCACGGTATTCCCGCTGATCAAACTGAGAGAATTGTTGGGGTTAAAGGGATCTGAGGTCCGACTCCCGCTGGCGGGATCACTGCCAACGAAGGTTGAGGTATCCAGCGGATTGTGATTGTAGAAAACATTGACGGTCAGATCATCGAGGAGTGTGGCATTGGTGGAAGAACCTCCATTGGACTCAAAACGCAGCTCTCCCTCTCGCACATTGATCACGCCTGTGCCGCCCGCCCCTTTGAGGATGGTGGTATTGTGCAGCACAAAGTCACCGGCACCGGTTTTGGTGAATTCCGAGTCCGCGAGATCCAAGATCGGAAAAACCGTCGTCGTGCCATCTGCGGCGGTGTGGGTAGTCAAGTCCGTCCGGCTATACCCCCCATAAGATGCGTCGGATCCAAGGATGACGTGACTGATCGTCGCCGAACCCGATGTGTTTCGCAAAGCACCGTTCCCGTTGCCCGCGTATCCGAATCCATTGATGACGAAGATCTCTGTATCATCCTGATTGTTGATGTTGAGATCCAGGTTGCGGAGATCCACCGAGCCACCTGCATTGACGATGGTTTCATTCCCCACGCCAGTCAGACCGGCTGCCTGCAGACTGGTCTCAAGACGCAGCGTTCCACTATCGACTTGAATCTGCCCATCGAAGGTGTTGTTGCCACGAAGGATCACCCAATTCATCCCAGCCGATGAAGCATCCTGAATCGTCAGACTGGTATTGCCTGCCCCCGCGCCACCGGAAATGACCCCGGTTTGGAAGATCACACCTTGATTGTTGCTGACATCATTGACCACGATGTCCAACGGATCAGACAGGATGATATTTGAGCTGATCGTAGCGTTGCCCCCACCGTTTTTCATGTCCAACAAGGCGGAACCTGAACTCACGTCGAAATTGATCGTTCCCCCAGAAATGTTGAAGGAAGACCCACCCGTTGTGTCGCCAATGTTGAGGGTCCCAAGCACCACCTGAGAACCAGGCACCCCTGCGTCGATGGTGACGGTCCGTGTCGTCGAGATATTGAAAATGATGTTGGCCACGTCATCCACGCCTGCCGTCGGTCCCGTCGAAAGGCCGGGGATCACGCCACCCGCCCAACTTCCCGCCGCACTCCAGTTTCCATTCGCATTGACATTCCAGGTGCCGGTTACGGGCGTCTGCGCGTTCACAGAAAGCGCCAATGCAGCCGCAGCGAATCCAAACAGGGTGTGAAAACACCGGCGATACCTATGGGACAAACGGCAAGCTACGTGATGAGGAGGGTACATGGCAATCAGGGCGTGAGTTCTCTCGACCCTCACAAGAGCAGCGGGTGCCGCATCCTTGATTGAGGGTGCCTGAAGCTTGACCGAACCGCAGCGACTTGCCTATTGGGTTACTTTCGACATCTAACATCCTCGCTTCACCTCATTTTCCTCCAATATATTCCCTTGCATTATTATAAGCCATTTGCCCACTTCGAGAAAAGCACGGCCCAAAAAACCGCGATCCATCATCTCTCGGTATGATCACTCTTCACGGCTTCATCCTGTCCTCTGCGCGAACCGCGTGACTCCTCCGCCCCCCCGGGATCGCGCAGGAGTCACTGCATCAAATGGGCGAGCCTGAAGACAGCGAGGAAACCAACCACCTCGGTTGACGAAGCCACCCTCACAGCGCATTTTCTCCTGCATGGCGCGCCGCTATCTCGACCCCAGGAACGACATCGTCTTCAAGCGCATCTTTGGCGAGCATCCCGAGATCCTGCGCTCCTTCCTCAACGCCGTCTTGCCGCTGCCGCCGGATGGTCAGATTCTTTCTCTGGAGTATCTCTCGGGTGAGCAGGTGCCTCAATTACCCCTGCTGAAAAACACCATCGTTGATGTGCGATGCCGCGATCAAAGAGGACGTCAGTTCATCGTGGAAATGCAGATGAACTGGACCAAGGCCTTCCTGCGCCGCGTCCTTTTCAATGCCAGCAAGGCCTACGTACGTCAGCTGGATCGTGGGGAACGTTTTGAGCTACTGCAGCCCGTCATCGGTCTCTCCGTGTTGGATGCTGTGTTTCGTCCCGAGAGCGAGGGTTATTATCATCACTACCAGATCGCTGAAGAAGGCTGTCCTGAGTCGGTGATTGAAGGCCTGCAACTAGTCTTCATCGAGTTACCGAAATTCA
>JAGRPD010000504.1 GCA_020439875.1 Verrucomicrobiales bacterium | reverse complement strand
CGCCGTAGTCCAGAGACATCGCCAAGGCGCTTTGGTAAATGAAGAGTGCATCCAGCGGGCAGGAATCCTGCACGGCAAAGTGCAGCGCGCACTGGACGGCTTTGGCGGAGTTTTCCGAAAAGTCCACGCAGGCCACGATCTGATGAAACGGACCGCAGGCATCCTGCCGCACCACCAGCACATCCACCGGAGCCTTGCGGATGCATTTGGCCGCGATCACACCCAAATGATCTGGCTGATTGATGGAGCCCTTGGCACCCATCACCAGCAGATCCGCATGCTGCGTCCGGCAGGCCTCCACCAGCTCGTTGAAGGGATGACCCACACGCACCTCGACCAGCACCTTCGCCCGCTCCACGCCGGTCTCTTCCACAAAATGGATCAGCTTTTGCTCCCACTCTTTGCGGATGGTGACGCGGTCCGTCGCCATCGCCGACTTCAATTCGCTCATCAGGTGTTCATCCATCACGTGAACCGCCAGCACCCGCGCTCCATCCAGCGAGGCACGGTGAACTGCCTCCTTGAGGGCAGTGCGGCAATGGGGGGTGAAGTCGATGGCAGCAACGATTTGGCGGTATCTTTTCATGGAGAGAGGGAGGTTGAGGAGTGAGGCAATTCTAGACCCATTCAAGTTGACACCTCAAGTCTAGAGCGCGACTCGCCGCTTGGCAAACCTTCCCCTCCGATTGCGCCGTTTCAATCGTGGACTGAGGCAAGGCATGGTTTGGGAAGTCACCGGAGAACGCAGGCCTCAGAGGGACTAGCCCAAGTCAACGCCATCGAGAGCGCGAGATGCACATGGCAGGATGGGAGAAAGACGGGATTTGACGGCGAGGGGAAGCGATCGGTTGGTGCGGTGATATGGATGGGCTTTTTTTGTGTGACAAATTTCCCAGGGTGGAAGTGATGGGCGTGGGGGCGGCGACTCGCGATGTGCTGCTGCGGGTGCGGGGTTTTGCCGAAGGAGAGGGGGTGAGTGAGGTGCTGGAATGCGGGGAGGATGGAGGTGGGCCGGTGGCGACGGCGTTGGCGGTGTTGGGATCGCTGGGCAGACGGACCATGCTGGTGGATCGGATGGGGGCGGATGCGGAAGGGGAATGGGTGAAGCGGGGCCTCGCGGCGGTGGGGGTGGAGGTGCCGGAGGAGCTGGTGGCGGCGGGGCGGTGCGCGAGGGCGTGGATCTGGGTGCGGGCAGAGGATGGGGCACGGCACATTGCCTTTCTGCCTGGAGACGCGCCAGAAATCCGGCCCGATGAGATGCGGCGGGAGTGGTTCGAAGGATTGCGCCTGTTGCACCTCAATGGGCGGCACGAGGCGGCGGCGCGGGTGGCGGTTCGATGGGCGCGTGAGGTGGGTGCGGTGGTTTCCTTTGACGGTGGGGCGGGGCGTTGGCGAGAGGGAGTGAGGGATCTCCTAGAGGCGAGCCAGCTACGAATCGTGGCGCGGGATTTCGCGCAGCAATGCACGGGAGAGACCGCAGTGGAGGCGATGGGGCCTGCGATGCTCCAAGGCGAGGCCGAGGTGGTGGTAATCACCGATGGGGTGCGCGGCAGCTGGCTGTGGAGCCGGCAGGGAGAGGTGCATCAGGAGCCCGCCTGTCCGGCGGCGGTGGTGGATACCACGGGCTGCGGGGATGTGTATCACGGTGCGTTTTTGCACGGCTGGCTGGAGGGCTGGCCCTGGCCGGAGTGCATGGCGTGGGCGGCACGCTGG
>JAGRPD010000503.1 GCA_020439875.1 Verrucomicrobiales bacterium | reverse complement strand
TGCCGATCTCGCGGGTGCGCTCGGTGACGCGCACCAGCATGATGTTCATGATGCCGATGCCGCCGACGAGCAGGGAGATGGCGGCGATGGAGCCGAGCACGATGCTGAAGATTTGCTTGGTGCGTTCCGCTTGCTTCAGCAGCTCGACGGGCACGGTGATGTTCCAGTCGTCTTTTTTGTGATTGTGACGCAGGATTTCACGGATGGCGGTGGCGCGGCTTTCGACTTCGTCGGCGTGGGCCACTTTGATGATGGCTTGGTGAAACTCGACTTTCTCGGCCTCGTAACCGCCCGTTTTGTAGCGGAAAAAGGTCTCGCCAAACTGGTCGAGCAGAGTGGGGTAGGGGATCAGCATTTCTCCCTGCGTTTGATCGGCGCTGTCGGAGACGGAGGCTCCGCCGAGTTCCTCGATGACGCCGATGATGCGGTAGTAAAAGCCGCGCACGCGGATGCTTTTGCCGACGGGAGAGGAGAGGGGAAAGAGTTTGACGGCGGTGCCCTCGCTGATGACACAGGTGGGCAGGTGGGATTCAAACTCCATCTGCGAAAAGAAGCGACCCTGGAGGATGGTGCGGTTTTTGACCTCGGGGTAAATGGGCAGGGCTCCGACGATGCGACCTTCGATCTTGCGCTCCAGGCTCCAGAGGGTCTCGACCACTTCGCGGCTGGGTACGACGACCTCGATGCCGGGGACGGTGGAGTCGATCTGTTGCAGGTCTTTGCGAGTGAGGCCGTACTCAATGACCAGACTGCGCTCTTCTCCGGCGTTGCCTTGACTGGCAGGAGGTTTGACGCTGTCGAGAATGATGTTTTGACTGCCGAGTTTGCGGATCTGCTCCTGCGCCTCGTAGGAGGCTCCCTCTCCGATGGCGAGCATGGCCACCACGGAGGCGACGCCGAAGACGACGCCGAGGGCGGTGAGCATGGAGCGCAGTCGATGCAGCCAGATGCTCTTGAGGCCGAGGGGCACCGTCCGCCGCAGGTGAGCGGGGGAAAACAGCAGACGCAGGGCGGGGTTGGAGCCGGTGATCATGGGCTTAGGAGGCGGCGCGCAGGGCGGCGTTGGCTTTGGCGCGGGCACCGGGTTCATCCTTTTCCAGCAGTCCGTCCCGGAGTCGGATCACGCGGCTGCACCGCTCCACCATGCGTTCGTCGTGGGTGACGAAGACGAGCGTGCCGCCGCGGGCGTTGAGGTCATCAAAGAGGTCGAGGATTTCTTTGCCGGATTTGGAGTCGAGGTTGCCTGTGGCTTCATCGGCGAGGATGACCAGAGGGTTGTTGGAGAGGGCGCGGGCGATGGCGACCCGCTGCTGCTGCCCGCCGGAGAGCTGGGAGGGTTTGTGATCGAGCCGTTCATCGAGGCCGACACTGCGGGCCAGTTTTTCTGCGACCTCACGCATTTCCGCGTCGGTGGCTCCGCGGTAGTACATGGGGACGGAGATGTTTTCCAGGACGGTGAGCTGCTGGATCAGATTGTAGGACTGGAAAATGAAGCCGAGGTTGCGATTGCGGGCGGCGGAGAGGGCGTCGTCATCGAGTTCGGCGACGTTTTCTCCGCCGAGGAAGTACTGTCCGGAGGTGGGTTTATCCAGACAGCCGAGGGTGTTGAGCAGGGTCGATTTCCCGCAGCCGGAGGGGCCCATGATGCAGACGTACTCTCCGGGGTAGATGTCCAGGGAGATGCCGCGCAGGACCTGAGTCTCCACGGTGCCATTGACAAAGACCCGCCGGATATCGCGGAGGCTGATGATGGGAGCGGGGTCGGGCTTTGCCTGGGGGGGCATGATGGGAACGGGACTGCCGGGGCAGGTTAGGCGGGTCGCGGGCGGCTAGCGGCTGGCGATGGCGTCCGCGCCCTGGGTGGCGGTTTGCGCGGTTTTGGCGCTGGTCTTCGAACGAGTCGATGAGGTGGCGACGGCGGCGGTGGGGGCGGCATCCACCAGGGCGCGTTTGGGCAGGGAGAGGGCGACGTGATCTCCCGCTTCCAGTCCGGTGCGAACCTCGATGAAGTTGTCATTGAAGGATCCGGTGGTGACTTCCCTCCGCTCCAAGCCGCCGCTGGCGCTGACGTAGCAGAAGTGCTGGTCCTGATCGACCTCGATGGACTGCACGGGGACATAAACGATGTCGGTGAGTTCCTCGACGATGATTTCCACCTTGGCGTTCATGCCGGGCTTCAGCCAGGGGTGCGTGCCTTCGATGTGGATGGTGCAGGGATAAACCTTGAGACTAGGGGTGTAGCGGGAGCTGCTGGAGTCAGGCAGCACGGCCAGTTCGGCGACGGAGCCGATGAGCACTTTTCCCGGTTCGGCATCGACGGTGATGCGGGCGGGCTGGCCGATGCGGACTTTTTTGACCTGAGATTCGTGGACTTTCACGCTGACACCCATGCGGGTCATGTCGGGGATGGTGAGGATGGTCTGCCGCAGGCGGATGCTGGCCCCTTCTTCGATGGTCTCACTGTAGCTGCGAGAGGTGCTGGCGTTGAGGTCACCGTAGGCGACGAGGCCCGGGGTGACGGCGGTGATGGTGCAGGCAGCGAGCTGGCGCTCCAGGTCTTCTTTCTTGGCCAGTTCCATGTCATACCGGCGCTTGGCCGTTTGGAAGCGGGACTCGACCTGGGCCATTTTGGAGCGGTTGGCGCGCACCGTGCGGCGCAGTTTGTTGAGGGCCTCGCGGTAGTTGGAGAGGAGCTGTTCGGCCTCGCGGGGAAACTCGTATTTTTTGAACAGGTCCAGCTGGGTCTCGGCAGTTTTGACGGCCAGTTCGACTTTTTCAAAGTTGACCTGATCGTTTTCGAGCTGGGCTTTGGAGACGAAGTTTTTTTCCGCGAGCCGTTGAGAGGCCTCGAGGGTTTGTTTGGCGACGGCCAATTCGGAGCGGTGCAGCAGCAGCTCGTCTTCCAACTGGCGGAGGCGTTGTTGGGCCTCTCCGTCGGTGAGTTGATTGTCAGCCAGCATGGCGGTGTAATCGGGGCGGCTGGCGACGGTGTCTTCATCCAGCAGCTTCGTGGGGGCTTGAGTGTCGTCCGGAGCACGGTCTTTGCCGCTGGCTTTCACGCTCTCGCCGGGGGCGCGCAGGCTTTCCTCCTCGAGGGTGCTGGCGAAGGTGTCAAAGGTTTCGGCGCTCTCGGGCAGGCTCGATTGGGTGAGCAGGACGCTGGCGACGTTTTTTCCGAAGTATTTCTCGAAGTCCATCAGTGCGAAGAGGGCGGTCTGCCGTTCCTCGCGCAGGGAGCTGAGGTTTTCACTGCGCTGGATCTCCCGTGCTTCATCCGCCTCGATGTAGGCGGCGACGGTGCCTTGGAAGTCGATGTCGTGATCTTGGATGCGGGTTTTGAGGTCGGAGCTGTCGAGTTCCACCAGGACTTTTTTGTCCTGAATGTCTTTGGCGGTGACGAGGTAACCCTCGGGGATGATCGAGACGATCTTGGTGGTGGTCTCGATCTCCGATTTCATCTCTTCATTGCGCAGCGCGCGGACTTCGCCGCCTTGCAAGACATCGACTTGGAGGTCGCCACGTTTGACCTCCACCAGGGGGATTTGACTGTCACTGGAGCTGCCTTTGGGCCAGAACATCCAGGTGAGCCCCCCCACGGCGAGGGTGCCCGCGAGGATGAGCGGGAGTCGAAGCTTGGCTTTATTAAAAATCATGATCCTTTTGGTTTCTCATTGTCCATTACGGCAGCCCACGAGCCGTCTTTCCGGATAAACAGGATGCCCATATCAGCCCAAAGCTGAAGGCGAGCTAAAGTGTGGGTGATTTTCGCGGCGATGATGCCGTTGCGGGCATCGACGAGATCGCGCTGAGCTTCCACCAAGTCCCGCGCGGTGTTGCGACCTTCGGGGAAGAGGGCGGACTCTAGCGTGACCCGCTCTTCCGAGATGCTGAGGGTGGTGGCGGCGAGGTCGTACTGCACGCGGGCGAGCTGCAGGTCCCGCCAATCGGCGCGGATCTGACGGCGCACCTGCTCTTCCTGGAGTTCGACGTTGCGGCGGGCACGCTGCTCGGCCACTTGGGCGGCGCGCAGGGTGTTGCGGCTGGGGGTTTGATTGAGGTTGAGGTCGATGTCGAGCCCGGTGGTGACTTTGCGGCGGCGGCCATCGACGTTGAGGTTGCTGCGATCTGGGTCACCCGTCAGGTCATAGGCCACGGTGGTATCGACGCGGGGCAGGATGTTTTGATGGGCGATGCGGACGTGGCGCTCGGCGTCTTCGAGTTCGTCGCGCGCATTCCAGAGGTCGAGACGAGTCACCAAAGCGGTGTCCATGGCCTCGTCGAGGGTGCCAGGTGGGTCGATGATTTCCAGGGCAGAAAGTTCGTCGGTATCCAGCAGGAGAGGTTCTTCGACGGGCAGCCCGAGTTGGATTTTGAATTCATCCAGCGTCTGCTCGTAGGCGCGAATGGTCTGGCGCCAGCGGGATTCGTTGGAGAGCTGAGCTTGCCGCACTTGAAAGAAGTAGGACTTGGTGGGGCGGCGCAGGGTGTCTGCCAGCATTTGCTCGTTTTCCACCGTGCTGGCGTAGGAGGTGTAGGCCAGGAAGGTGTTGCGCACGGCCTCGCGGGCCTGCAGCGTGCGCAGGTATTGCCCCACGGTTTCGATGGCGAAGGTTTTGCGGTATTGGGTGAAGTCGCGAATGGAATACAGAACGTCGCGCTCGGACTGAGTGAGGGGCTCCGAGGCGGACAAGTAACCCGCACCCCGCATCAGGGGCTGGGTGAGGGTGACGGCGAGAGAGGAGTCACTGACGCCTCGCAAATCTCCCGTGATGAATTTGAAGAAGTCGGTGGTCAGATCGGTGGCGATGCGGGTGCCGGTGCGCTGAAGGGCGGAGAATCCCGCCGCGCCCGTGGTGGTGAGAGTGGACTCGGTGATGAATTGGTTCACGCCGGTCTCCACCCGCCGATTGGTCAACTGGCCGTTGCCTCCTGCTGTGAGGATGGGGCTGAATTGATTGCGCACCAGGGTGAGGTCCAGGGCAGTGAGATAGACGGTCTCTTTTTCCGTGAGATAGGTCCGGTTGCGATGCACGGCGTAGTCGAGGGACTGGGCGAGGCTCAGCTTACGGGCTCCTTTCTCGATGAAGGCGCGGTCACCCAGGAAGTCTTCGGTTTTGAGATTTTTCTCCAACTCATCCAGGTTGACGGGCTCCGGCGGGGTGATGCTCATGAGGTGCTCACCCGAGTTGGGCACCTTGCTGGCCTTTTTTTCCAAAACGCCAAACACTTCTCGGTCGGCCCACTTTTTGTAAAAGCCGGTGGTGCAGCTGGAAAAGAGGCCGGTGAAGGCCAGGGAGAGGAGAATGAAAAAAGCCGTGGGAGACGGACGCATGCGGTGCTGGGAAAGGGGGTTGCCAAGCCGCCGGGGAGCATCCGCCCGACGAGGGGAAATCAACGGGCCTGCGCGGAGATCTTTATCATCGAATGCAGGGGAATCGTGGTCCTCCTTGGGTTGCGCGCCCGAGGATGGGGGTATGGATGAGCGAAGAAAGGCCCGCGTTGGGGCGGGGAGAATTCGGGTTGCTTGATGAACGGCGGCACTTATGGTCCTCGGATATGGCCGCTGCTGGTTCCAAAACTCCCGCTCCAGAGGGAGATGCTCAGACGATCAAGAAGGAGAATGCAGGTTCTCCTCCGACGCGCAAGACGCTGATCGAGCGCTTGGACAATTGGGATGATTGGGCCAGCTGGGATGAATTTTACCGCACTTACAGCAGCTTCGTCTGGCATGTGGCGCGGAAGTCGGGCCTGTCCAACGAGGAGGCGAACGATGTGGTCCAAGAGACCTTCATTGGCGTGGCCAAAAACCTGCAAAAGAAGAAATTCGACACCAGCCTCGGATCCTTCAAATCGTTCCTGTTGAATCAAGCGCGTTGGCGCATCTTGGATCAGTTTCGCCGCCGCAAAAAGCAGCAGAGTCGGGAGGCGGACCTGCATTTTGACGATGATGACGAACGCCGTACCGCCCCCATCGAGCGCTGCGCGGATCCCAACGGGTTGGAACTCGAAAAACTGTGGGATCAAGAGTGGAGTGAGAAGATCATGGACATCGCGCTGCGGCGTGTGAAGGCCCTGGTGTCACCGCGTCAGTATCAGATCTTCTCCTGCTACGTACTGAAAGGCTGGAGCCCGGAAAAAGTGAAGGAAGAACTCGGCGTCAACGCTGCCCAGGTGTACCTCGCCAAACACCGCGTCGGCCGCATCCTCAAGCGTGAAGCGGCCAAGCTAGCAGAGATCGACCACTAGCCTATGGGGGATGGAGCGTGTGCGCTTCACGGGCTCATCGGGTGCATGGCCACGCCCACAGTAGCCGCGCCGCAGTCTCCCTGGAGATGGCCGCAGTGAGGCCATGCGTCTTTGGGACGCGAATGAGACCGCTGCATCATCCCTCAAAAATCAGCAATCCGTGTTCAGCAATCGA
>JAGRPD010000502.1 GCA_020439875.1 Verrucomicrobiales bacterium | reverse complement strand
TTGATCTGAGGGTACGTCGTGCTGCTGACCACCCAGAGACGCCCCTGGCTGTCCCAATTCATCTGCACCGGCTTTCGCAGCATCGGATCCGCCGCAAACAAATTCACCTCAAAACCATCTGGCACCAAAAAACCGGCCTCTTGCACCTGAGGATCAGGATCTGGCACATCAGCCAGGGTGGCAGGTTGCGCGGCACCGAGCAGGGCAGCGCTCATCAAAATCAGCGCTGAAAGGGAGAGGGCAAAGAACGTTTTCATCAATACGGGAAGAGGTGGGGCTTCGAGGTTTGTTTTTTCTCAGCCCAGAGTTAGGGCCGCGGGGCGGAGGCCAGCGCCTCATCTCGCGCCTTCCACACCGACTCATCGGCCTTTTCAATCAGGGGATCGAACATCGGCACCTCGCGCGCGTTTTGCCCCTGCTCATGCTTGCGGAAGCCGAACAAATACGTCTCGTTTTGGGGCCGCCACCGATTGAAAAACAGCGCGTCCTTGCGCTTCACCGCAGCGCGTAGCGCCTCGAACTGCGGCGTCGCGACTTCTGGAATCGTCAGCGCAAACGACCGCAGCAGCGCGGTGGTGAAGCGATCATATCCCGCCTCGGTGTAGTGCACGCCATTCTCCGTCAGAGGCTGCTTCACCCGACCCGCTGGTGGCATGCCGCCCATGATCTCGAAACCATCCAGAAACACCACGTTCTGCATCTGAGCGAATTTCTTCAACGCGTCTCGCAAGCTCTCCAGGTTGCGATTTTCCCGCGTCAGATCGGGCATCGGCTTCGGCAAACTCTCCAGCGGCGGCGGAGCTAGGATCGCCAATTCCACATCCGCAGTCTCAGCCCGCACCAGATCCAGCAGCTTGCGATAACCCGTCAAAAAGTCCGGCAAACCACCCAGTCCCTCGAACGCCAGATCCGCTCCATAACAAAACACCACGACGTTGGGCTTCAGCATTTTCAGATGCTCTTTCAAGCGGTCCAACCCCTCCTGAGGCGGACCGAAATAGGATCGCGCATCGCCAAACACGGTGTCACCACTCCAGCCCAGATTGCGCACCTTCAGCTTCGCCTCCGGCAGTGCCAAATTCAGCTTCGTCTCCAGCCAGCCGTAGCGCTGCTCCCGCTCCACCAAGGTCCCGCCCAGCAATACAATGGTGTCTCCCGGTTGCAGCTTCAGCACGCCCTTCTCCTGCGCACGCGATTCCGCATGGGGCAGGCCGAGGGCCACACATCCCATCACCAGCCCGAGGGCCAAACGAGGTTTCAGGCAATTCATAGACTTCCAATCATGGCCACGCACTGCTCGGTTGCAATAGCCAAGTCGGCTCACCCGCTCCGCGCAGCTCAGTAACCCTCCGGATGTCGCATCACGAAACCCGAAGTGGGACGCGGTTTTGCCGTCCATTTCGGTCCGTCTCCGCGCGAGCCTCCATTGTAACCGGTGTCCAGCCGCAAACCAGCGATCTCCACGAACACGTGGCCGCTTTTTGCGAAAATGGTGATGTGCTTGCCACGACCCGACTTCCCGTAGTCGCGAAAGCCCGATGAGGTATCGGGAGCCGTCAGCAGACCCGCATGATAAAGAACGTACGAGACCGTGCCGGAACAGTCATAAGCCGAGTCCTCGATGCGCCCGTGCCCGCCCCCTCGACGGTAGGGCTTGCCCACGATGCGATTGCCCGCCGTGATGGCTTGGCTCACCGGTTTGGGCAGGCGATCCGGTGGCACCGCCTTGCCATCGACCAACGTCGCCGTCTTGTCTGGATCCATGCCGTGTGTCCAGGCCTTCTTTGGCGTGCCACCACAAGCGCTGAGCCACACCACCAGCAGCAGCGCCAGACAGGGATTCCAACTGAGATTTCGTGGAGAGAGGGAATTCACGTTCAAGCGGGCAGGCTATACCCCCACTCGATTCAGTGCAAGAAAGGGTACCATTCTCAAACTTCTCCAAACCCTCCTGCCTCTATTCGGGACGGACGAGGCCCACCTGCCGAGCCGCTGCATCCAGAGCCACCTCCAACCGCCCACGCCGCCGCAGGGCCACTGCCACGACACTCACGATGACGCCCAAAGCCACCACCACCGCCATCACCCCACCTCCCGTGGCCCAACCCAAAGCCAAACCGAGCCCCAAAAACACCCACCACCGAACCCGCAGCAGCAAACGCACCCGCGTCAGGCAGCGGCCTCCGCCATGGTACTCCGTCACCGTCAACACAGCGGGCGAAATCCAAGCCTCCGGACTCACCTCCCCATCGAACCGCCGCCAACCATCGTCCCACCGCCACGCTCCCACCTGCGCGGCCAGTGCCTCCAGCAGCAGGTGACGATCTTTCCCCGCCGTACTCCAATACGCCCGCTCTCCGCAGCGCAGCGTCGCCTTGCGCGGCGGACGCGGCAGCGCGGAGGGCTCGGCCACATCCGCTCCACCCCCCGGGCGTGCCCGATACGCCACCATGCCGCGCAGCCGCGCCCACTCCCGCACCACCGGCTGCACCAGACACAGTCCCCACAGCCAGCCCAGCTGCTGCGGACTCAAGGCAAAAGGCCGCACCGGCTGCCGCCGCATCCGCGCCCAGGCCGCCACCAGCGCCATCACCAGCCAAGCCCCCGCCCATTTCCACTCCCCCAGCACCAGCCCCAGCAAAACCAGCACCACCCACAACACCCCCGACAACCACTCCACCACCCAACCACCACCCGCCTGGTACAACCCCTGAAACAACCCCATGCCCAATGGCCCGTGAAACACCCGCCCCCCACCCGACGACAGATCCCCGACCGTCTCCCCATAGATCCGCCCTCCCCAGCGCGCCCCCCCCCCCCCCCCCAAACCC
>JAGRPD010000040.1 GCA_020439875.1 Verrucomicrobiales bacterium | reverse complement strand
AAGTAATACATTGCGTTCCGAGGCCGGATAAGCCCAAAGATTCCCGACACCACACAAAGAAACGCTGCCAGATTTCCAATCACGTTCCCCCCGCCAAGGAGAACGGTAAAAAGAATGTAGAGAACGACTGCTGCAGCGCCTAAGGCCGTTATGATTGCACCCATTTTGTCAAGAGTCCTTGAGTTTTCTGTCTAAAGTTAAGACTGGCAGAGCTGACATTTCAGAGCGCTGTGCGACAATCAATCCATCGTGCGAGAAAGTGGATTCCAAATCAATATCTTGCCAGATTCGGTAGTTATGGCTCTCTAGATATTCAATACATTTCTCATGCACCTCATCGGAATGGGTTGAAATGAAGATATAATCGATTGCTCTTGCCTTCAGAGCATTGGATGCACCATGAAGCATATTGAATTCAAAACCTTGAATATCAGAATGGAGGATGTGAATATGCTTCAGTTTTTGATCAGTCATGATTCCGTCCACCGATAAGGTTGGAGGCTGACCTTCAGGCGAATGCCCCGAACCCATGAAACCTTGCAGAAACGTTCCGTTCAAGTTGTTGAGCCTGAAGTTCTTTTTCCCTTTTGCAAGATTTCCCCACTCTGGCTCCACCATTACACAATTCGCATCCGGAATATCTCTCGCGAACCATGCTGAATAGAATGCCCAGTAGGACCCCAATTCCAGCATCGTGGATCTTGGTTTCAGATGGCGCAATACTTCTGCAAACGCACGCTCCTCTTGGGGCTCATGACATCCTTTGTTTTCGACCAAAACTTGATGCGAGCCCCATCCGTAATAGCTCCCCGCGTGCACTTTCAATCCATTGTGCATGGTCATTAGCCCCCCTTTGACCGTTCCTGCTTGAGGGTGCCGTGGAATGAACTTGTTGTCCGCGCAGCAAAGCACGTCCTTGATGCGCTGGTTCCAAATGTCTCGCTCTGATGAGGAGAGAAGGAAGTGGAAACTGATCCAATTCACCATTCTTTGCATCGGCAGCGGCATTCCATCCCGCACGGCTACTAGAATTTTTTTGACCTTTGCTCGCATGGAGTCTTTTGTTTTTTTCGGTTTTCAGGAAGCTGCTTGCCTGATTTTTTGGACTCCTCTTCCCAAGGCTCGCGGCGTGTCCTGTAATGCAGACAAAAGTAGCTGCGAGATGTCAGCTGTTCCAGGAAGAATCAAGGAACTAAGCACCCAAGCAGCGGTGTATGAAGCCAAGGTTGCCCAGGCTGCGCCCAATCCTCCATAGATTGGAATCAACCAGGCGTTCAGTCCCAGATTGATAAGGAGTGCCAACCCGACGGCTTGGATGTTGACGGCGAGACGATTTTCAACCGTTAGGTATTGGGTTCTCGCGACTCCTATCGAGTAAGGGATGAAGGACCAGGCGTGAATCGCTAAAATAGGCGCACTTTTTTCAAACCCTGGACCAAAAACCCACGTCACAAGCGGGGATGCAAGCGCCAATAGGCAAGCGAGAGCTGTGGACACAATGAGAGTGACTGAAAAGTAGTCTCTCATTCCTGGAAGGTAGGCGGGTGATTTGTCGCGATAGAGCAACACCAATTTGGGCAGGTACAAGCTCGCCAGGATGGTCGGGACAAAATAGACAACTTCTGAGATTCTCACTGCCGCACTGTATAACCCAGCTTCGGTGTCCCCTCGTATCCAGGCTGTCATAATCGCATCGATTCGAAGAAGGAGAATCAAGGCGAGCTGGGTGGCCAATTCAGGCCAACTTTGACGTAGGATGGGAATCGATTTTTTGAGGTTTTCCAGGGACCATGCGATGCGTCCTCCTTTTCGGCGGAACCACAAGGCTGAAAGTCCGAGGAACGTCCAACCTTCTATCGCGTAGGTGATTGCGAAGAAGTAGATTGGGGCTTTGAAATGAATTCCGCCAACAATAAATAGGGCGCTCGCTATGAACCCAGCGAATTGGGCGGCGGCAGCGCGGTGGAATTGGTTTTTGGCCTCTAGCCAAGCGATCAGTTCTGTGCTTGGATTGCTCAACAGTTGGATTCCATAGATCCAGAACAGGATTTCGCCTTGAGGGTGAGTCGTTAGCAGAACGACTGTCAAAAAGGCGAATAGGATAATCGAAATCAACCATCTTGCGGAAAGAGTCGAGGCGAGGGTGTCTTCGGTGTTTCGTCCGCCCGCGATCAACTGGCGAACCGTGTAGCGGGCCAATCCTAGCTCTCCAATACACAGGAGCACCGCTATCGCGGACATCGCTACTGATAGTTTCCCGTAACCATCAGCACCCAAATAGCGTGCCAACATGGAGGCAAGCGCTATTCCGAGACATAAGCGGACCATCCGAAGGCCCGCTGCAAATGAGAAGACTTTTAACACCTGAATCTCGTTGTTTTAGCAGATTCAAATGAGGAGATATGGCTGTATCGCCCTGAATGACTATTCTGTGAGATCCTGCTCCACCATCTCACACCACACATGCCCAACGAGGATGTGGCATTCTTGGATGTGGGCGGTGATGTTGGAGGGGATCTTTAGACAGTGGTCCGCGAGTTCATTGCAAAGACCACCACTCTGACCAGTCATCGCAATGGTGATGCATCCCCGATCCCGAGCTGCCGTCAGTCCAGCGACAACATTTTTGCTGGTTCCAGAAGTCGAGATTCCCACCACCACGTCTCCGGGCACCGCCAAGGCTTCAATTTGGCGGGCAAAGACTGTGTCAAAGCCGAAATCGTTGCCATGGGCGGTGAGGACTGAGGAATCGGTGGTGAGGGCGATACCCGCCAAGGCTTTGCGATTGTTGCGGTAACGAACGACCAGTTCTGCCGCTAGGTGCTGCGCATCCGCAGCGCTTCCGCCGTTGCCCAAGAAGAGGATTTTTTTGCCCGATTGGAGGGCCGAGATCCAGACATTGCCAATGAGGGAGATTTGTTCTCCCATGGCTTCCAGTTCGGCAATGACCGCCTGATGCGAACGGAGGTGGTTAGCGAAGATTGCGCTGCCTTCTGTGGAATCCATGGTCAAGATGCTTTCGTGGATTTGCTGCAATCGAGGTGCTTGCCAATGATTTTGGAAAATCCCTCCCACCAGACATGGTTCCCCGCGTGTTGCAACAACCAGTCTCGGGCGTTTTGTCCCATTTTTTGGGTGGTGGCGGGTTGGGTCGAAGCGTCTTCGATTTGGTTGGCTAGCTCTTCGGAGTCTCCAGGTTTGTGAAGCCAGCCTGTGACCCCGGATTTCACTGACTCGGGCAGCCCTCCCGACCGCGCGGCAAACACTGGTCTCGCTGAATCGAAGGCTTCGTAAACGACGGTTGGATAGGGATCCCACCAAATGGAGGGAACAATCAGGGCTTGGCAGTCTCGCAGAGCGGCATCCTTCTGCTCGCCACGGATCTGACCAAGAATTTCAATTTTTTCACCCAGGGCGCTTTTGGCATTCTGCACCCAAACCATGCCTTCCCCTTCCCCGGCGACGGCGAGGATGGGGGCTGAGGCTCCGAGGCGATCGACGAGCTGCCGCCATGCATCCAAGACCACTCGGGTGCCTTTGGCTTCAGTGAGGCGACTGAGAAAGAGGAATCGATTGGAGTTTGCAGGGCCGGGTGAGGTTGAGTGGGGCTCGAAGGGATAGGACAAGACGGAGATCTTCTGGCTGGGCACCCCGGCTTGGACAAACCTGTCGCGGACGAACTGGGAGACAGCGATCCATTCCGTGACGTGATCATACCATCCCCGAAGCAGGGCGGTTTTGAGCACCAAAGCCATCCAGGCCGTGCGGAGCCGCGACTCCTGCCAGGAGCCAGCTCGGATCTCAGGCCAAAAGTTTCCGTTGAGGCCCTCGGGCCGCAATTGGTTGCCTGCCCAAAAGGCTCCGTTGACGGAGAACGGCCGGTAATTGTGCAAATACAGAAAGACGGGTCTCGAAAGCTGCGCTGCCTTTCGGAGTACGCCGGCTGAGATGATCGGAAAGAGATTGTGACCCAGCCAAAGATCTGAATGGAGCGTGGCATCTTCACTTTGGACGCGCTCAACAAAGTCGGAGTTGTTGAGTGATAGCAATGCCTGACGCCAGCGGGCGGGTGCCTGGGGTCCCTCCCAATCTTCACTGGAGGCGAAGCACTCTCGAACCTCCACGCCACTCTGTCGCATCACTGAAGTCATGCGATTGACGGCGGCTTCTTCTCCCCCGAAGAAGCGATAGCGATTGAACAAATGAAGCAATCGAGGGGGATTCATGGCGTTTCGATGCGGCCTCCCGAGGGTTTCCCCAACCCGAGTTGGATGGGCTTCACTCGCCTTGATACACCGCCAGCAATTCCTCGGGGGTGAGGCGGGCGGTGCCGAGTTTGGCGACGACGATGCCGCTGGCGTGGTTGGCGACGTCGGCGGCGGCGCGGACGGGGAGTCCGGCGGCGAGGGCGAGGGTGAGGAGGGCGATGGCGGTGTCTCCTGCGCCGGAGACATCATACACTTCCCGCGCGCGGGTGGGGATGTGGTGGGGAGATTCGCCCCGTTGAAAGAGGAGCATGCCTTGCTCTCCAAGGGTGACGAGGACCATGGGAGTACCCCATTTTTCCAAGAGGATGCGGCCGACTTCGAGGAGTTCCGAGTTTTCCTGAGGGGGACCGGGGAGGAGATGGTCTTCCACTCCGGCGGCGGCAAAGGCCTCCAGGCGATTGGGTTTGACGAGGGTGACGCCTTGCCAGAGGAGCGGATTCCGTGGGGAGGGATCCACGGTGACGGGCACTTGATGCTGATTGGCGATGCCAGCGATGACTTCCACCAGGCCTTTGGTCACAAATCCTTTGCCGTAGTCCTCGATGATGATGGCGTCGAGTTGCTCGATCATTTGCTCCAGACGCTCGGCGACGCTGGAAAGCTCGGCTGCGGTGAGCGGCACGAGTTTCTCCCGATCCACCCGCACGATCTGCTGCTGACGGGCGGTGACGCGGGCTTTGGAGATGGTGGGGATGTCGTCACTCTCTAGCAGCGGGGTGGGATCGACAGCGTCTTCGCGAAGGAGGCGGCGGAGGTGATCGGCGTTGGCGTCCCGTCCGACGCGGCCCATGAGGCTGACGCCGGGAGAAAAGGGGGAAATATTGCGGGCAACGTTGGCGGCACCTCCGGGATACCAGGTCTCTTTGGTGACCTCAACGACGGGGACGGGGGCCTCGGGTGAGATCCGACGGACATTTCCCCAGATGAAATGATCCAGCATGACGTCTCCGACGACCAGCAGGCGCTGGCGGGCAAAGGCGGCGAGATCGTCGCGAGTGAGGGTCATTCTCGGAGGGAATGGGAGAGGAGGGAGGTCAGGCGCGCCGGGCGCGGACGGCGGCGGCGAGTTCATCGAGCATGGCCGTGGTGGTCTGCCAGGAGACGCAGGCGTCGGTGATGCTTTGACCGTAAGTGAGCGGAGTGCCGGGGACGGTGTCTTGGCGGCCTTCGACGAGGTGACTCTCGATCATGACGCCGGTGATGGCGTGGCTGCCACTGCGGATTTGCTCCGCGATGGAGGCCGAGACGAGCGGCTGCTTGCGATAGTCTTTGAGGCTATTGCCGTGGCTGCAATCGACCATGACATGAGCGGGCAACCCGCGCGCAGCGAGCTGATCGGTCACGGTGCGAACGGAGGCGGCGTCGAAGTTGGTGCCGACTTTGCCACCGCGGAGGATGACGTGGCAGGCGTGGTTCCCGCAGGTGCGGACGATGGCGGCGACGCCGTCTTTGGTGACGGAGAGAAAACTGTGCTCTCCCTGGGCAGCTTGGATGGCGTCCAGCGCGGTTTGGATGGAGCCGTCCGTGCCGTTTTTGAAGCCCACAGGCATTGAAAGGCCAGAGGCGAGCTGGCGATGCACCTGGCTCTCGGTGGTGCGGGCTCCGATGGCTCCCCAGGCGACAATGTCGGCAATGTATTGGGGGGTGATGACATCGAGAAATTCGGTGCCCGCCGGGACGCCGAGGGCGGCGAGGTCGATCAACAATTTGCGCGCCCCTCGCAGGCCCATGTTGATGTCGTAGCTGCCATCGAGGTTGGGGTCGTTGATGAATCCTTTCCATCCGACCGTGGTGCGCGGTTTCTCGAAATAGACGCGCATGATGATTTGGAGTTCGCCTGCGTAGTGCTTCCGGGCCTCGGCAATGAGGCGTCCGTACTCGATGGCTGACTGCGGATCGTGAATGGAACACGGACCTGCCACCACGAGGAGACGGTCCTCTGCGCCTGAGAGAATGGCCTCGGCTTGGCGGCGTTCTTGAGTCAAAAACTCCGCCATCTCTCCCGTCAGCGGATGCTCATGCATGAGGAGCGCTGGTTGGATCAGAGGGAGGATTTCAGCGACGCGGAGGTCGTCAGTGGACAGGAGAGGGGCGCTCACGATGGATCGAAAAATGGGGGAGCAAGGTGGCGGTGGGTGCGGGATCTGTCCACCTCAGATCCCATGTTTTCCCGGCAAGCTGCCGCCCTTGGTCGCGATTCTCGGTGAATCTGACCTGGATCAGAGTGGAAGGGAGAGCACCACACCGGGGACGTGGGGCAATGGGAGGAAGCCGCCCACCTTTTCTCGAAAAGGAGTGATTCAAGATTGGACCACTGAAATTGAGAAATGATGGAAATTACAATAATTTGGCACGATTTCAGGATTTGGCAAAGCTTAAAATTTCTCAATCTCAAAGTATTTACTCATCTTGGAGATCAGTATTCGCCTAGTGATCTTTCTTCGCGGAGACGGTATCTAGCTCCTTTCCCTTTTTGGGCCTCAGCCCGGGTGCGGTGACGATCCTGCTCTTTTTTGGCTGGCATCCCAGCGAGCCTACCGCCAGCATGACGGCCCATGAGTTTGAGCCTTCTCCCCCTCCTCGCTGCTTCAGGTGTGGCCAGCTATTGGCCGTTCATCGTGTTGGCGGCCAGCGTTTTGTTCATCATCATCGGCATCAGCGTCATCCGCTGGCATCCGTTCATTGCGTTGATTTTGGCGGCGATCCTCGCCGGTGTGCTGGCTTCGTTGGTGCCCGAGTCCACGGTGGGTCCCGATGGCAAGCCGGTGGTGGGATCTCTGAGCGATGTGGTGGGCCTGGTCACGGCGGGCCTGGGGAAGACGGCGGGCGGAGTGGCGATCTCGATCGGTCTCGCCTCCATCATCGGCATGGCGCTGATGGAGAGTGGCGCGGCGGACAAGGTGGTGCGGCGGTTCCTCGGGGTGTTTGGCGAGCAGCGAGCGGGACTGGCCCTGCTGCTGAGCACCTACATCCTGTCCATCCCGATCTTTTTTGACACGATGTTCATGCTGATGGCTCCGCTGGCGAAGGCGCTGCGCCTGCGCACGGGCAAGGACTACCTGCTCTATGTACTGTGCATTTGCTGCGGGGGAGTGATCACCCACTCGATGACGGTGCCGCATCCGGGGCCGATCGCGATGGTGGAGAATCTGAAGATCGACGCTGGGGTCTCGATTTACGGCGGTCTCCTGGGTGGCTTCCTCCCCGCGCTGGCAGGTTACGTGATCGCGCGCTGGATGAACCGCCGGATGACGGTGCCACTGCGCGACACGCCAGGGGCTCCTTTGGCGGATTTGGAGAGCATTGTGGACAAGCCCGAGGCGCAGCTGCCGTCGTTCTTCGCCTCGATGCTGCCCATCGTGCTGCCGATCGTGCTGATCAGTTTCTCTTCCTTTTTGGCGATCCTGGCTCCGGCGGGCTCCGACCCGGCGGCGGTCGCGCCGAGTTTGGTGGGGCTCTTGGGGGGAACGGAGCGGTTTCAGTCGATCCGGGCGGTGATTGACTTCATCGGAGACAAAAACATCGCTCTCTTCATCGGTACGTTTTTGGCCTTGGGCGTCCTGGTGCGGCAAAAGGGCTGGGGCAAGGAGCAGCTGGAGCGGCACATCAGCCCCGCGCTGGAGACGGCGGGCATCATCATTTTGATCACCAGTGCAGGCGGTGCGTTTGGATCCATGATCAAGAACGCCGGGGTCGGTGGAGCGGTGGAAAACATCGCCTCCAGCCTGGGCCTGAGCCTGATCGTGGTGGCCTACATTTTGACCCTGATCATCCGGGTGGCGCAGGGCTCGGCCACAGTGTCGATGCTGACGGCATCCGCCATCGTCTATCCCATGATGCAGGGCGGCCTGCCCTATCATCCGGTTTACATCTTTTTGGCGATCGGGTTTGGCGCGTTTTCAGCCTCTTGGATGAATGACAGCGGCTTCTGGGTGGTATCCCGTCTCAGCGGCCTGACGGAGCGGGAAATGCTGCGCTCCTTCACCATCCAGCTGACCCTGGTCTCGGCCATCGGGCTGGGGGTGACGCTGCTGGGCTCCTGGCTGCTACCCTTCGCCTGAGGCTGGGTGGGTAAAGCACGCGCTCTCGTGGCGCGCGCTCGCCGGTCACTTCGACGCTGCTCGTTTCGACCCCGCTTTCTTCGCCGTCCGTTTTTTCGCAGCGGCTTTGGAGGCGGGTGCCTTTTTGGGAGATTTCTGGGCGGATTTCTTGGCGGGCGATTTCTTCGGCGGTGTGTCTGCAGGCTTTGCGGCCAAAGATTTCTCCAAGGTCTTGGCCAGATGCTTTTCCAGCTCTCCGAGAGCGCCGGAGAGGCGATCCGCCCGCTTGCGCGCCGTGGACAGGGCTGCGGCACCTTTTTTCCGCAGAGATTTCTCTCCGGTCGTCAGCCACTGACCGAGCCGTTCACGCACGGCTTGGGTGTCTTTGGCGGTTGCGTTGAGCGTTTTTTCCAGTTCGTCGATCAACTTGCGGGCTTTATCGAGTCGGATCTGCATGGCGGGCCTCCTGGGTTTGGGGTGAGCGGACAGGGGTGAGCTTGCACCGAGGCGGGGCCTGGCGTCAAGCATCTGGAAAAAAAGCGGCACCGGCTGCCGCCCCCCTTGCAGGGCAAAATCACACCTCCCAGCCCGCGCGATAGTCCCGCTTCACCAGCGCCTGCGCGGCGGGATGATTGGGGATGGTCAGGCTGGCGGCATCCCACTGCAGCGTCTCACCGGGGAACGGACTGGCCAGGCAGCCCAGCAGCACCGCCTCCGTCAGAGGCCCGGCGTAGTCAAAATGGGCCGTTGGCTGGCGGTCGCCGCCTTCCAAACAGCTGTCGATGAAGTCAAACCAATGATTGCGCGGCTCGAGCTTCGGATAGCGGAAATCGGCGAAACGCTGCCGCGGGTAAAGCATGGGTGTGGCCGTGTGGGGATGCAAAAGCACGCCCTCCGTGCCGAGGTAGATGCTGCCTTGGCCGGGGAATTTTTCCAGATCCGCCAGCGCCATGACCTCCTGCGGCGGTCTCGCATCTCCATCGTACCAGGTGACCTTCACCGTGTCTTCGGCCGTGCGTTCGGTGCCTTTGAAGGTGTATTCCACGATGCCGTTGATGGCCCAATTGACGGCGTTGAGAGGAGCCGGACCACTGGACTTCACGGCGATCGGCGCAGCCAGGTCCAGCGCGCGGAACCACCCGCTGAACATGTGGCAGCCCATGTCTCCGAGCGTGCCCGTGCCAAAGTCCCGCCGCTTGCGCCACTGCCCGGGGTGGTAGTAGCCCTGGATGAAGGGGCGGTCTTTCGCGGGCCCCAGCCAGAGGTCCCAATCAAAACCCTCCGGCGGCGAGTCATCGCGCTCGGGCACCGGCTCCATGTCTCCCCATTTTTTGTTGGAAAAGGTGTGCACCTCTTTGACCTTGCCAATGACCCCCGAGTGAATGATTTCCACCGCCAGACGCTCGGAAAAATCTGAAGACACCTGAATGCCCATTTGCGTCTTCACACCCATCTCCCGCGCCTTCAGCATCAGCGCCCGGCATTCGTGCAAATTCTGCGCCAGCGGCTTCTGACCGTAGAGATGCTTGCCACGCGCCATCGCCGCCAGCCCGATGGGCCCGTGCAGATGGTCGGGCGTGGAGACATTGACGGAGTCGATCTGATCCCCCTCCTTCTCCAGCAGCTCACGCCAATCCTGATAGCAGCGGACATTCGGCCACTTCTCTTGGACGCGGGCAAAGTTGCGCGTATCCACATCGCACACCGCCGCCAGTTCCCATTGAGGATGGTTCGACATCGCCGTCATATCCGCCCAAGACATGCCCGATGCCCCAAAGGCCGCGTGCCGCAGCCGCCCGTTCGGAGAAGACGCCCGCAGACCCCGCGTCACAAAAGGGGCCGCGAAGAGCGCCGCACTCGAGGTTTGCAAAAAGCGCCGACGGGACAGACGCGACGATGAGGTAGATGGTGGAAGCATGGAATAAAAGCGTTCCGCGCAGCCCAGGTATTTCAGCGCATGACAGCTCCGCCCCGCACCCCGCTTCAAAAACTCCGCTCCCCAGGTCGCGCGCGGTCACCGCGGTCACACTGCGTCTTGCGATTGGTCCGGGGCGGCGTCTTGGTGGGGCGCAGACGGGAGATGCGTCGTCATGGCGCGGATTTTACCTCCAACTTTCCGTTTGCCAATTCCGCATTTCCCCCGAGTTTACCGGCCCTTTTTCCACTGCGCTGGGTTTTGCCACTCAGGTAGCGGTCCGAGGGACGGGCGCAGCTCCAGGAACGGGGGATTCGCACCGTGCGTCAAGAAGCGTTCTCAACCCACAACTCCCATGAGTGCATCAACCCTGCAGGAGCTTATCGCCGGATCATTCCGCGAACTCCACGAAGGATCCATTGTTAAAGGAAGGATCCTTGAAATCAAACCCCAGGTCGTCCTGGTCGATATCGGCTACAAGTCAGAGGGTGCCATCCCCTCCAACGAATTTGAAGACGAAGAAATCGAAGTCGGCGACGAGGTGGAAGTCCTCCTCGAACGTCTCGAAAATGACGAGGGCATGGTCGTCCTCTCCAAAGAAAAAGCCGCCCACAAGCAAAACTGGGAAAAGATCGTCAAGGTCTTCCAGGAAGGCGGTCTCGTGAAAGGCAAGATCAAGTCCGTCGTCAAAGGCGGCCTGATGGTCAACGTCGGCGTCGAGGCCTTCCTGCCCGGCTCCCAGGTCGATATCATTCCACCGAAGGACCTCAACGAGTACCTCGGCAAAGTGTTCGAGTTCAAGATCGTCAAAATCAACGACGAGCGGAAGAACATCGTGCTTTCCCGCCGCGAGGTCATCGAGGCCGAGCGCGCCGAGCTGCGTCAGAAGTTCCTCGAAAGCGTCGCCCCTGGAGACAAAGTCCAAGGCGTGGCCAAAAACATCACCGACTTCGGCGTGTTTGTGGACCTCTCCGGCATGGACGGCCTGCTGCACATCA
>JAGRPD010000501.1 GCA_020439875.1 Verrucomicrobiales bacterium | reverse complement strand
GCTTCGCTGCCAAAGCTTCAGGCTCGTGAAGGTGAATATTTCAACAACCGGCCATCCTTGTTCTACATTCGATATTCAGCTCGAACTGCCGAATGAATGTCGATTGCTGAACATCGATTGCGGATTTTTGAAGGTGGGGAAAATGGCAACCCTGGCGGGATTCGAACCCGCAGTTACCCGATAGAAAGTCGGGTGTCTTAGCCAGTTAGACGACAGGGTCGTGGAAGATGTCGAACGAGGAACTCCGAATGATGGAATCGTTGAAAATGGCACCCCTTGGTGGACTTAAACCACCGGCCTCCGGGTTCGCACACCGGCGCTCTGTTCCCTGAGCTAAAGGGGCATCAAAGTGGGGCTCCCGGTGAGGGTCGAACTCACATGAACCTGTTTACAAGACAGGTGCCTTTCCAGATCGGCCACAGGAGCGAATGAAGTTGGTGCCGCGCCTTGGATTCGAACCAAGACTCGCTGAGGTCTGAGCTCAGTGCCTCTGCCAGGTTGGGCTAGCGCGGCAGTAGGTTCGATTGGCAATCGAACTCAAAAAATGGCAGCCTCGGGTGGAGTTGCACCACCAACCTTCCGCTTCAGAGGCGGACGCTCTGCGAATTGAGCTACAAGGCCATATGAAATGGTCGGATACCCCGGTGCTGCCCCGGGCGCCTCTTGGTTCCAAACCAAGCGAGTTCGCTGGCTCTCTCGTATCCGTAAAATGGATGCACGCCCCAGACTTGAACTGGGTAAGGGAGGGTTGCAGCCTCCTGGTTCGACGCTTCACCTTGCGTGCAGTCTGGAATTGGTTCCCCCGGCCGGTGCTGCCCCGGCTCCGCTTCGCTCACAACGAAGAATGCTGCTGTTACACCTCGGAGGGAGGAGAAATTGGTGCGGCATGCCGGATTCGCACCGGCGCGCTCTGCTTGGAAGACAGGCATGCTGCTGCTACATCAATGCCGCGAAAATGGCCGCTGGAGTTGGGATCGCACCAACCTGTGCGGAGCTTCAGTCCGCCGCTCATCTGTCTGAGCCATCCAGCGTTTCGAAAGGGTCCCTCCGCGTGGATTTGCACCACGGTCTGCCGCTTATCGAGCGGATGCTCTGCTGTTGAGCTACGGAGGAGAATAGGGGCGGAGCACCAGAGAATCGCACTCTGGACGCCGTCGAGCGGCGCAATGGTTTTCAAAACCACTTCCTCGTCTATGCCGGACGTGCTCCAATCGAATCGGCTCATCTGGCGGACAGGCTCTTTTACCTCACTGAAGATTCTTGAAATGGTGGACCTGGACGGTAACGCTCCGTCACCTGCTGCGTGCGAGGCAGCCGTGCTTTCTTCTGACACTACAAGCCCAGAAACTGGCGGTCCGTGCGGGCTATGCTCCCGCCACCTGCCGCTCGACAAGCGGCTGCTCTTCTGAATGAGCTAACGGACCGAAAATGGATGCAGGGGCCGGAGTTGCACCGGCGAAGCGTGCTTATGAGACACGCCGGAGCACTGGCTCTCCCTGCCTTGGAAAATTGAGACGCCCCACGCTTGCGGCCGCGTGGCGCGGCGAGCCGGTGGCGGCGTATGAATCTGTTGCCGCGAGCGAAACCTGCGTGGGCGCGTCTGAAAAGGGTGCGGCGCCACTGTAACGCTCCGTGATGGACCCAATGGCCTCCGGGTTTACAATCCGGTCCGTCTCTTTAACGGGCTAGCGCCGCGCTTTCCCATTGAAATGGCTGCGCCAATCCTGGATCCCAGGACTGGCGCAGCCATTCAAGGAACGCACGTTGGCCAACGGCCCGCGCACGCTCCTCAAATAGAAAGCGAACACCGCTGCCATCCCGGTGAGGGGATCGCACCCGCAGGATTTGCACGGCGGATGTTTCGGTGTTCGAGGCACACCTCCAAAAGAAGCCTGTTGCAGCTCTGGAAAAGGGCATGATTCTGCCGTTTTCCGTCGCGAATGCTTAGGAGAATTGCAGTGGAACCAGGATGCTGATTTGACATTTTGGTGGAGGGTGCGACCTATGGTGAGTCGGCCCGTAATTCTCTCGGATCGAGGGAGGCTACCAAAAGCCTGTCAGGCTGGCCTGGACTCCGGCGTCCGTTGCAGCGGATGCCGGAGTTCCACGGGGAAGATGGGGAGACGGTCCAATGAACCGTGGTGAGATCAAAGCATGATGGGAATGGGGAATAAATGGTGAACTGAGGTGGACGATGCCACGTGGATGAAAAAAACCCTGCTAGCATGGGGAGCGAGCAGGGCCTGGCAGCAACAAACGATGGATGATGTCGTTAATTGGCCGGTGGCCCATGAGTGCGTCCCTCTGGCATAGCTGCCTTCAACTCTGTCGTCAGGGAGGCACTACAAATGCCCGGATACAGTGAGTTAAAGTCCAAGTGCCCAAGGAGATGCCAATCTCTCCCCTGACGCACATCGTGCGCCCGGTCGGGGTGGTTGGATTGGCTGAATGAGAACATGGTGTTTTGAAGAACTTAAGGCAGAGTCTGAATCATGAAGGGCGATCCGTCAAACATAATTTCGAATTTTTTTATTGGATGATGCGAGGTTTTAAGAAAAAACGCGATTGAGGTTTTGGCGGGGTTCATCCGGGAAGTTGGTGCGCCACTTTTGGAATGACGATGCGATGGGCTCCAGAACCCCACGATGGAAGGCTTGGAGTGGTCGTAGTCGCCGATGTGCGTTGGTCTGGTGATGGGTGCG
>JAGRPD010000500.1 GCA_020439875.1 Verrucomicrobiales bacterium | reverse complement strand
CGAAACCGATCTGTTCGGCGAGCAAGTCGTCCTCTGCGGCGGCACCTCCGCCCTGGTGAAGGCTGGCTTCGAAGTGCTGGTGGAAGCCGGTTATCAGCCTGAAATGGCCTACTTCGAGTGCTTGCATGAGCTGAAGCTCATCGTCGATCTCATGTTCGAGTCCGGCATCGCGGGCATGCGCTTTTCCATCTCCGAGACCGCTGAGTATGGCGACGTCACAGTGGGTCCGAAGATCATCGACGCTCACGTCAAAGAAAACATGCGCAAGCAGCTCAAAGCCATCCAGGATGGCGAGTTCGCTCGCGAGTGGGTGGCCGAATACAACGCTGGACAGCCCAACTTCAATCGCATCCGCGAAGAGGAAGCCAAGCATCCCATCGAAGAGACTGGCAAACGCCTGCGCAGCCTGATGAGCTGGGTGAAGCAGCGTGAACTGGGCGGCAGCCAAGCTTCCTACGAGTAAATCGATCCCGGCTCGCCCGGCCTCGTTTTTCCAACCCGCCCCGGCACCTCGCCGGAGCGGGTTTTTTCTTTTTCAGAGCGTCAACATGCAGGCCGCCAGCTGCGTAGATCTCCCTTCACTCGATGCGCGCCTCGCTTCTCCTCTCCCTGTTGGCACTCCTCGCCACGATCCTCCCTGCTGCGGAATTTGCGGAGGGCTTCCGCCTTCCCCGCATGGATCCCGAAGAGATCGCCCCGGCCAGCGCCGAAGACCTCGCAACCGCGAGAGATACGTTCTCCCTGGGAGCATCGAGCTGGTATCATTTGAAGCCCCTCCAGGACACAAAATCCCCGACAACCGAGGTGCTTTTTTCGAATCGGGCGGACGGGTTTGACGAGCCACGCCATCAAGCGGCCCTGCAAATGGTGGGCCGACTGCCCATGAAAAATCCGCAGGTCTTCAAACGCGGAGATGACTGGCTGGTGCAGGAGGGCAACGACGCCTCCCACGCCTTTCGTCTTCGCTGGATCCCTCCGACACCCACCATCGTGTCCAAGGAGCATGCAGAGACCATCCGGGTGGCTTTGTACGTGGACGACGGCAGTTTTGGCGCTGGCGTTTCACGCATCGAGGAACAGCTGGGGCCACAGAAAAATGTCGCTCTCCGACGAGTCACCGCCAAACAGATCCGCCAAGGAGCGCTGGCGCAGGCAGATGTCGTCATTTTCAGCGGGGGCAGTGGCAGTCGCCAAGCCAACGCCTTGGGACTGGCCGGGCGGGTGCAGGTTCGAGAATTTGTGCGCCAGGGAGGAGGTTACCTGGGCATTTGTGCCGGGAACTATCTGGCCTGTGAGGGATTCGACTGGGGGCTCGGTCTTTTAAACGCCCGCACCAAGTCCTCGCGCTGGAAGCGGGGTGTCGGAAACGTGCAAATCGAGCGAACACCCGCCGGCCAGAACGAACTGCCCTCCCTGCCTGAAAAAAGCTCCATCCGCTACGCCAATGGACCCATTTTCACCGACGCCCAAAACCCGACTCTGCCGCCTTTCACCACGCTGGCATGGTTCCGCTCGGAGCTCGCTAAAAACGACACACCAGTCGGCATCATGACGGGATCCCCCGCCATCGCCAGCGCTGCATTTGGCCGAGGACGAGTGATCTGCAGTTCTGCCCATCCCGAGCAAACTCCAGGATTGGAGCATTTCGTTGAAGACGCCATGCGCTGGCTGGCGCAACCATCCCCCAGGACCCCATGACCCTCCGACTCCTCCTTCTCACCCCCCTGCTGGCTACCGCCGCGCCCGAGTCCGGATCCCTGCCCGGCAGCTCTCCCCTGCCCGCCGTGGAAGATCGCAGCGCGGCGCTGCTCGAGGCCGCGCATCACGTTGCGGATCGCTTCGCTCTCCAGTCGAGCCAACAGCGGCAGCGCGATTGGGCCTCCGGTTTGTCAGCAGATGCGCAGGAATTTCGAAAAGACAAGCGCGCGCTCATGCGTCGGCTGCTCGGCATGGAGTCTGCGGATGAGGATGCGAATGCGACACCTGTCGCCTTGGAAACCGTGGCGGAAGAGGATGTGACGGCGACTGGGAAGGAAAAAGGCATCCGCTTCACCCGCGTTCGTTGGCCCGTCCGTCCCGGCATCTGGGGAGAGGGCCTGCTGCTCTCGCGCCCCAGCGATGCCGTGATTCAGCACTGGATCTGCCTGCCCGACGCCGACACTCCCCCGGAGCAATTTGCCACCACCTCCCCCGTGCCTGCCGCGCTGCTGGCGGTCCCCGGGACCCAGGTTTTGATCCCCGCCTTGATCGATCGTGGATCGGCGTACTCCGTGAGTGACACGCTCGCACGCCGTGCGGCGGTCAGTCATCGGGAGTGGATTTACCGTCAAACCTTTGTTCAAGGGCGGCATTTGCTCGGCATGGAAATGGAGATGGTGCTGGCCGCCGTCCGCGCCCTGGACTCGCCCAGCAGTGAGCTGCATGTTCAGGGCGAGGGTGAGGGCGGCCTGCTCGCCCTCTGGCTCGCCGCGCTGGAGCCGCGCCTGCAAAGCGCCTGGATCACGGGCTACTTCGGCCCGCGCGAAGCCCTGTGGCAGGAGCCGATCGAACGCAACGTGCAGGGCTGGTTGCGCGATTTTGGCGATGCCGAGATGCTGGCCCTCATCAGCCCACGCCCCGTGGCCCTGGAGCAGGATCGCTTTCCCCACTGGACGCCCCCACCCGCCGCCGCAGGAGAACGCTTCATCGCTGCCCCTAGCGCACTGAAAGACGTGCCGCTGGATCAGGCCACCGCCGAGCTGGATCGCGCTCGCAAGCTCCTTCCGCAGAGCAAATCCAGCACCCGCCTCACCCTGCACCCACCGGGCACACCGGCCACGGCCATCCTCGAATCCCTCGGCCTATCCAGCTCCTCCGAGAAGGTCGATCTCGCCGCCGCTCCCCCCACCGATCCCCAGCGCATGCAGCGGTTGGTTCGCCAGGCTTCCACCGACGCCCAACGCGAGCTGGCCCGCGGCGAGGCCTTCCGCGATCAGCATTTTTGGAAAACCCTACCGACCGACTCGTTGCCCGCCTTTGAAAACGCCACCACTGAGCGTCGTCAGGCTTTTTGGAACGATGTGATCGGTCGCGCCCCCGACCCTGATCAACCGCCAAACGCCGCTTCACGCATGATCCGAAGCGAGGCCGGGGTGGTCATTCACGAAGTGCAAATTCCGGTCTGGCAGGACTTTGATGTCTGGGGCTGGCTGGCGCTGCCCCAGGGATGGGATGACGGCAAACCCCGCCCTGTGGTGGTCTGCCAGCACGGTCTCGAGGGACTGCCAGCAGACCTTTTCGAGACCGATCTCGAAGCCCGCGCTTGGCGCGCCTACAAAGCCTACGCTCTGCGCCTGGCCGAGCAGGGATTTGTGGTCTTTGCACCGCATCATCTCTACCGGGGTGGCGATGTCTTCCGCAGTCTGCAGCGCAAACTCAACGGCCAAGGTCTGAGCCTGTTTTCGCTCATCCTCGCTCAGCATCAAAGCCTGCTCGCCTGGCTCAAAACCCAGCCATTTGCCGACGCTCAACACGTGGGATTTTACGGCCTCAGCTACGGCGGTAAATCCGCCATGCGCATCCCCTCCGTCCTCACCGACTACGCCTTCTCGATTTGCTCGGGAGATTTCAACGAATGGGTGCGCAAGTGCGCCTCCACCGACATGCCCATGAGCTACGTCTTCACGGGCGAGTACGAAATCTGGGAGTGGGACCTGGGCCACCGCTTCAACTACGCCGAGATGGCCGCTCTCATCGCCCCCCGCCCCTTCATGGTAGAGCGTGGTCACAGCGATGGCGTCGGCACCGACTCCTGGGTGGCTTACGAATTCGCCAAAGTACGCCGTCTCTACACACAGCTCGGAATGCCGGAGCGCACCGAGATCGAATTCTTCGACGGCCCCCACACCATCCACGGAGTCGGCAGTTTCGACTTCGTCAAACGCTGGCTGCCCATCGCTCCATAAACCACGCGGCCATCGACAACGGGCCTGCAACGCTGGCCCTGTAGGCGGGGGCATCTCGACCCCGCAGCGCCGGCAGAGCCTTTGAGAAGCAAATGAAACGCTGCCGCAGCCGCCTCATTCGCTCCCCCGAAGGCAATGGCCTCACTGCGGCCATCTACAGCAGGATTGCGGCGGTCCGCTCCACCACTTCCCCCTGGTCGCTGCTCCCACCCCGGGCTTTTGCGAACCCCAATCCGAGAGTTGCGTCGGCGCGGAGAACGGATACTCTACGCCCTCATGAAAGCGCTCATCTTTCTCGTTTTGGCCGTGGCTCTCGGCTACGTTTCTTACCAATATCTCTACCCACCGCTGGCAGAGTCTTTGGGACTGACGAAACCCGAGGTGGTGGAGGAGGTCGTGGCGGTCGTCGAACCCGAGCCGGAACCCGAGCCCGAGCCCATGCCGGAGCCACCCAAACCGGTCGAAAAACCAGCGATGGAAGAAAAGCCGAAACCCGCCATGCCGGAGATTCCCATGGTGGAGGAGCCCAAGCCGGAACCGAAAAAGCCGAGCGCGGATGAGTTTGTGCCCCCGGAGTATCCGCCGATTGAGGTGGTGGTGGACAATTGGGCCAAGATCCCCCCGAGCGCTTTCCCCCGTGCCATCAAGGTGAAGAAGCAGTTTGAATTCAAAATCAAGGTGGGCTCAGGCACCGCCTCGTCGATCTTCGAACCCGGACAGCAAGTCTATGCCATCAGCCAAAGCGGCCCTCAGCTGACGGTCTCCCCTTCGGAGACTTCTCCCGCTCGCGGCCAGATCGCGATGGAAGAGACCGATCTCCAGCAGGTGCTCACCGACGTGTACGAGAAGTGGAAAGTGTGGCGGACGGAGACCCTGCGCCGCGCGTGGGAGTTCCGCAAAAACGCCGCCAACCGCGCTGTTGCGGGTGGGGGTAAAGCGGTCAAGGGCGACGAAAAACCCGAGAAAAACAGCGACGGAGCCTACCCCATCCTGCTGGCCAGCATGGCGGCGGGAGAAGTCACCGAGATCAAGCCGGACAACATCAAATCGTATGGCGATGCGCTGCGGGAAAACATCGACGACCAAGAGTATTGGACCATTCTCGTGACCTACGAGACGGTGACGATGTTTGGCAAGTTTGAAGCCGAAGCCCAGGCTCGCATCAAGAACAACAAGGTTCAAAAGTGGGTCTATACCGGCTCCGGTGAGGTGGTGCCCTGAAGCACTTCCGAATCGTCTTCCTTTTTCGATTCCCCCTCGACTCTCGCCGCCGTCACGGATCTCGACTCAGTCCTTTTCTCCTTGGTCCCAGCGGCTCTCCTCCCGACCTCATGCCACGTTTAGCGGATTGGATCGCCGCTGCCCGACCCAAAACTCTTCCCGCTGCCATCGCTCCGGTGGCGGTGGGTACGGTCTTGGCCTGGGCGTTGACGCGTCGAGAGACAGGCCAGGGACACTGGAGTTTGGGACTTTTTCTTTGCACCCTGGCGAGCTGCATGGCGATCCAGGTGGCCACGAATTACTTCAACGACGGTCTCGACACGCTGAAGGGAGCCGATACACGCCGCCGCCTGGGTCCTCGGCGCCTCGCGGCCACCGGCGCGGCTGCGGCGCGGACCATGCTGCGGGCCGGCGCTCTGGTGCTGGCCGTGGCAGCACTGCTGGCGCTGCCGTTGATCCAAGAACGCGGCTGGGTCATGCTGGTGATCGGGCTGCCCTCGCTCTACTTCGCCTACGGCTACACAGGTGGCCCGATGCCGTTGGCCTATCGGGGTTTGGGGGAGCTTTTTGTGATCCTCTTTTTCGGTCTGATCGCCGTCACCGGCAGCGCCTTTGTCCAATCTGGCGAGTGGTACCAAGCGGCGGTGGTGGCGGGTTTTCAAATCGGATGTCTCTCCACGGTGCTCATCGCCATCAACAATCTTCGTGACGTCGAGGAGGATCGCCAAAGTGGCAAACGCACCCTCGCCGTGCGTTGGGGTGTCGGCTTTGCTCGGGTGGAGATTTTCCTACTCATCGTCGGAGCCCATGCCGTGGGTTTTTACTGGTGGACCCACCACTTTCCGCGCGCCTTCACCCTGCCGCTGATCCTGCTCCCCGCAGGTCTCTGGTTGGCGATGCAGATTTTCCTGCGACCACCCGGTCGTGGTCACAATCGTCTGTTGGCTCTAGCGGGGCTCCAACTCATTTTGTTTGCCGTCCTGCTCTGTATCGGTTGGATCACCTCACCGCCGTGACCGCTGCGGGTCGAAGTTGAAGATGGAAGCTCAGCCTGTGATTTACGTCTGGGAATACGCGCTGCGCAGCGGTGCAGCCCTGAACGCGGCGTCGATGCGGCGGGTGTTTCCCGGTGCCCTGATCCTTGTCAATGGCGGCTACGGCTGCATTCACCCCTGGCCGGAATTCGGCGATGATCCGGTGGAGGTGCAGTTAGAAAAACTCGCCGCCGGAGTCGTCACACCCGTCATCGAACGCGCGCTGCATTGTGCTCAATTGGATGGTGCGGCACGGGCGGCAGGCGTCAGTTTGCTGAGCGGACTGGAGGTGCCGCGCAGCCACTACTCGTGGAGTTTCGCCCAGGAGACGCGCCCTCAGGTCGAGCGTCTCCTCGCCGAGGCATGGCCTGCGGTGAAGGCCAAAGGCTTTGCCCACTGGGGAGAAACCCTGACGTTCTTGGAAGCTCTGGATCGCGCCATGGGTGATGTGCCATTGAGATTCCGCGTCGATTTCAACGGCTGCCTCGGCGCGCTGAGCTTCAATCAATTTGTCCAATTCATGCCGCTGCGCACCTACCGGCGTCTGGACTGGGTGGAAGATCCCTACCCCTACGAAGCCGAGACCTGGCAGGCCGCTCGCGAACGCTGGGGCATCCGTTTGGCCTTGGACAAAGGCTGGCGGCAAGGCTCGGAGGGATTTGATGCCGTCATCGTGAAGCCTGCCCGGCGCGATTGGCGACCCATCGCGGAGCGCTATCCCTCGCACCCTCTGGTGCTGACCTCGGCCATGGATCACCCGCTCGGCCAGGCCTTCGCCGCCTACGAAGCCGCCGTGGCCAGAGCGGAACTCGGTGATCGCGTGGATCTTTGCGGGCTCTGCACGCAGCATTTGTTTGCTCCGGACGACTTCATGGACCGCATCGCCTCCCCCGGAGGACAGCTCGCCTGGGATCTGAGTGGCGGCGGACTCGGCTTTGGCGATCTCCTGGAAAGACTGCCCTGGAGGCCGCTGTGATGAGTGATTTTGCCTCGCTCGATTTTTGGTATGCGCCGGATCTGCACGTGGCGCTGCCTCCCGGTCGCGAAACACCTCCGGGACTGGTGGCCGCCGCCCTACCTCACCTGCGCGAAGGGGGGTGCCTCTTCAATACCTCCGGCTCCGAAGGCCCGCCCAAGTGGGTGGTTTTAGAGAAGCGCGCCTTCTTGCACTCCGCCCGCGCCGTCAATGCTCTGCACGGGCTCGAGCGCTCCGATCGCTGGGGTTTGGCGCTGCCACAGCATCATGTGGGCGGCTTTTCCATCTGGGCGCGCGCCGCCCTTTCCGGGGCTGCCGTGATTCCCTGGACGTCGCCTCATTGGGATCCGAAAACCTGTCATCAATGGCTCATCGACGCCGTCATCCGCGTTGTCTCGCTGGTACCCACGCAGTTGCATGACTTCATCGCCCTCGCTCTACCGCCCCCCCCAGAGCTGCGTTTGGTCATCGTGGGAGGTGGACCGCTCGCCACCGACCTGCTGCGCCGGGCCTTGGAGCTGGGTTGGCCG
>JAGRPD010000499.1 GCA_020439875.1 Verrucomicrobiales bacterium | reverse complement strand
GCAAGCCCTGCGGCCAGCGGTGGCACCGCGCCCTACACCTGGACGGCCACCGGCCTGCCTGCGGGTCTGTCGATCGATTCGGGCACCGGGGCCATCAGCGGCACACCCACCGCCGACGGCAGCGCCACCATCTCGGCGACGGATGCCAATGGTTGCACCGGCAGCACGGCGCTGACGATCAATCCGTTCAGTTGTCCGATCATCAGCGTCACGCCGGATCCGCTGCCCAGCGGCAGGGTTGGCACCGCCTACAGTGCGAATCCGGTGGCCAGTGGAGCGCCCGGTGGCAGCAGCTACACGTGGAGCAGCACCAATCTCCCAGCGGGTCTGACCCTCAATCCCACGACGGGAGCCCTCAGCGGCACACTCACTGCCACCGGCAACGCTACCATCACCGCGACCTACGTGGGACCGGGTGGTGAGCAGTGCCAGGGCAGCACCCCCCTCCAAATCCAGGACGCCTGCTGTCCCCAGATCGTCATCTCCATCCCCGATTGAGACAATTGAACCGTCTTCACGGCGGCACCTGCGTTCCCGAGCTGGAACTCTCTTCGCAGCGGATAGGGGAGTGCATTGCGCGGCTCCTTGGCTTTGCTTGGGCTTCTCATGTGCACGACGGCTGGCAACCGCCGCTACTTTCTGCGGCGGCGGCGTTTCGTGACACCGCAGCCACGACAGGCATTCGTGGTCGCTCTGCTCTTGGTGGCACCCACCCTCCCACCAACTTCTCGGATGACCCCAAAAACCAAAGGATCCCGGCGGAAGTGGAACAGTGAGAATTGGCTTGCTAAATGATAAAAACAATAACAACGATAACCATCGCCCTTCTTGGGTGGGATGCAGGTTTTCTTCGCGCGCCTCCATCCGGATTCCTTCTCAACCTTCTTCCTCCTTCAGCCCCAGATCCTCATGAAATCGCACTTGATCACCCTCTCCGCCTGTGTGTTGGGCGTTGCGTTCGCTTCCACGGCGCGGGCAGACATTTCGGGCACGACGTTTTTTGATGGAAACAACAATGGGTTGATGGATCCAACCGAAATCGGACTATCGGGATTGGCTGTGCGGGCTTACGACGCCTCGGGCGGCCTCGCAGGCACGACGACGACGGGGGTGAGCGGTGCCTACACGCTGACCGGTTTGAGCCTTGCCGCGCCCTATCGGGTCGAGTTTGAGGGTGTTCTTGGGTCTTATCCCTCAGCTGTAGGAGGAGGGTCGGCATCAAAAGTTCAGTTTGTGGTGGATGGCGCGACGGCGGTGGATTGCGGATTTTACATGCCGGGGCAGGTGATGGCGGATCTGAATCCGCGTTACGTCGCCTCCTGCGACGCGAGTGCAGCGACGGTCTCCGTGGCCTCGTGGTTGACCTCTCAGTTGAAGCCTCGGACGACGACCACCCCGGTGATTCATCCCCACAGTGATGACATGCTGTCGAGTCAAGTTGGGGTGCCTCTGAGTTTTGCACAAAAGCCGGGTACCAAGCTGCTTACGATGACGCCCTTGGCCTCGCCATCGACGGCTAACTTTGGGCCTGGGCCATCGGGTCCTTCGGCGATTTACATCGCTGACTATTCGGGGGTGGATAGCGCGTTTGTGAGTCGGAAGCTGTTGGTGGCCTTGTCGAGCATTGGGGTGGATGTGACCGCTCAGTTTCCCATCGGTACCCTTCAGCCGCGCACGGGTGAGTATGGTCTGGCGGGGGCGGAGTACTCGAAGGACGGCAATGAACTCTATCTGATCAACATGGGAAATGGGAAGATCCTCAAAATCGATGTGAGTGCGCTGGATTACGCGCTGCTTCCGGCGACGGCACCGACGGCGGGTGACATCACTGAGATCACCATTCCGACCAGTGTTTCGGCCGCCTTGGGACGTTATCGACCCACCACGTTGAATTTATACGGTGAGGATTTGTATGTGGGTGGTGTGGATGATCTCACGGGGGAAGTGAAGGTGCTGGCCATGAATGTTGACACCCAAGTTTTCCGCCAGGTTTTCAACATGCCGTTGAATTTCGATGTGGGTCTGGGAATAAATGGGGGAGGGCGGCCTCAGGGGGGATGGACGGCAGGCCCCGACAATACCAATCTAACCACTGGGATCTTCCAGCCCTTTGTCACCAATGTGGTTTTTGACGATACGGGATCGATGATAATTGGAGTTACAAACCGCATGGTGTACAATCAAAATTCTTCAAGCCAACCCGGCTACGTTGTGAGAACTTGGAGGGAGGAGGATGGTACGTACACTTTGGAAAACAATAAAATTTCTGGGCCGTTCACCTCGACCGCAGTAAATAGTAATGTCGCGGGTGATGGTCCTGGAGGAGGCTGGTTTTTCCAGAATGGAGTCGTTTACAATGCGGGATACACGTCGGCCACCCATACCTATCTTTACAGTGGTGGGTTGCTCGCAATTCCTGGATCCAACGAGATTGTAGGGGGATACATCGATCCTATCTACATCAATCAATTTGGTGCTCGTCACATGGACTGGACCAATGGGCGCATCACGCAAGGGATTGGTCTGGGTGGGGCCAAAACCTTCGCCATTGTGGGCGTCGGCGCTGTGTCAGATCCAGGGCCGATCGAAATTGGAAATCGAGTGTGGAAGGACTTGGATGGCAATGGACGCCAAGATGCGGGTGAGCCCGGCATTGCCAACGTGACGGTGGAGCTGTTGGATGCGACTTCGGCCGTTTTGGAAACGGCGACGACGGACGCGGATGGAGCTTACATTTTCTCCAGTGACGCATTGCGGGCGGCCTCTTCGACGACGAGTCATCGGTACGGAATCAGCGGTCTTTCGTGGGGTACTGACTATTTTGTGCGCATCCCCAATGCAACAGGTGGATCTCAGCAGACGGCTCTGTCTGGCTTCTCCCTGGCATTGGCCAATGCGGCGGGAGATCAACGCGACAGTGATGGCACGGCGTCGGTGGATGCCTCCTTGGTGGCTGTGAGTACGGGAGCGATTGGGGAGAACTCCCATGATTTCGATTTTGGTTTCATCGATGTGGCTCCTGCTCCGCCAGCCTGTGAGGTGCTCACCGCCAATGTCCTGGCGCAGTCCTGCGATGACAATGGCACGCCGACGGATCCTGCGGATGATTTTTATCTGGCGGATATCACGGTGGATTTTCTCAACCCGCCAGCGACGGGCACACTGGACCTGACGGGTCCGGCTTTGCATCCGTCCAACACGGTCTCCAGTGTGGCGGTGGGGTCCACCACGTCAGCGACGAGTCACACCTTTATTGGGGTTCGATTGATCGCGAACAATGCCGCGAGCACGTTGACGGCGGCGTTTTCGGCGGAGCCGGGCTGCGCCTACAATTTTGCGACCCCCAAAGTTCAGGCCTGCTCCAATCCGCCGTGTTCGATCACGGCACTGAGTGCTCCTGTGGGCGAGTGTTCGAGCGCAAACACGGCGGGAAACCCTGCCGACGATTTCTACTACTCGAATGTGACGGTCACGTTTTCGGGAGCGCCGCTGTCAGGATACTTGGAACTGACTGGCGATGCACTGGTGACGCCGAATACGGTGACGATCATGCCCGTGTCCAATCTGGATGGGCCGACTTCGCATACGTTTTACAATGTGAGGTTCGTTGCCGATGCGGCGGTGCACAATCTGACGGCAACCTTTACGGCGGATCCCGCCTGCACCCTCTCCGTGCCCATTGCTGCGGTGGATCCTTGTTCAGGGATCACGGCGATTAACCTCACGGCGGGGCCGTGCAATGACAATGGAACTCCGGCAGACGGGGCGGATGACTACTACTTGGCGGATGTGACCGTGGAGTTTTTGAGCCGTCCGCTATCGGGAAATCTGACGCTGACCGGTCCGGCGATGCACGCTTCGGTGTCCACTCGGACCGTCACCTACAATGCCATTCCAGTTGGAGCCACATCCTACATCTTCACGGCGGTGAAGTTGAAGGCCAATGGCTTGGCCAACAACCTGACGGCCACCTTCACCCAGGATCCGGCGTTTCCCTTCACTGTTCAGGCTCCGGCGGTGGATGAGTGCGTGGAGGTCTGCCCCGCCATCACGGTGACGCCAGATCCGCTGAGCAGTGGCACGGTGGGCACGGCCTACAGCGCCAGCCCCGTAGCCATCGGAGGCACGGCTCCCTACACCTGGACAGCGACGGGTCTGCCCGCCGGTCTTTCGATCGATAGCGGCACGGGCGTGATCAGTGGTACGCCGACTGCGACGGGTAGTGCCACGATCACGGCGACGGATGCCAATGCGTGTGAAGCAACGACTTCCCTGACGGTCAATCCCTTCAGCTGCCCGGTGATCACGGTGACTCCTGATCCGTTGCCGGATGGTACGGTGGGCACGGCTTACAGTGCGAGTCCGACGGCGAGTGGGGCAGGGGGGAGTGCAAGTTATACCTGGAGTGCAACCGGTCTGCCTGCAGGCCTGCTGCTCAATACCTCAACGGGAGGTCTCAGTGGGGTTCCCACAGAAGACGGTGTGGCGACTGTTGTTGCGACTTTTACGGGGCCTGGTGGTGAACAATGCCAAGGCAGTTCTACCTTCACTGTTCAACCATTTTGCTGTCCACCAATTTCAGTGGTTGTTCCTTGATGGGGAAACGATTGATCGAAAAAGACGCCTTGGTTTAAACAGACCGGGGAGTCTTTTTAGCTGAGGCTAATCTCTGTGGAATGTCATCTCAATCGGGAACGAAGACGGTGAACTAGATTTGGTGTTTGCATTTCTGTCGGCGGAGGGAAATCAGCAAACCCGTGGTGATGAGTAGCAGCGTGGTGGAGGGTTCTGGCACGGCTTGGAATTCGATATCGCTCACCCAATTGGATGCTTTTCTGTCTTGAACAGTATCTGTGTAGGGTTTGAGAACCGAAAAGTCAATTGTCAGGCGATCAACGGGCGAATCAAATTGAAAGTAGGCTTGGCCAAATTTCAATTGTGATTGATAGTCCATCCCGCGAGTGGAGTATGCCAGATCTGTGACGTTGGTGTCCTTGAGAGCGAGTAATGGGTCATTGATGGCATAGTAGGATGCTGGCACGAGGGATCCGCCAGACGATGCGGTCAAGGTGAGTTGCTCCTGCCCAAGAAGGGGATCCTGTGGCCCAACAACCAGGGACATTCCTCCGAGTGTCATTTTGTCGATGTACACCGACTGATTGAACTCGATCGTCAGTCTGGATGGTTTGGAATCACCGCTAATGTTGTTGGTGAATCGGAGGTTGCCAGTCGAGTCCGCATCCCCATTCCAACCATCAAGATTTGGTCCGTAAAAACCGGGGGTTCCATCCCACATGTTCGATGTGTAAGAGACTGTCGCGGAGATTCCAGAACCTCCTACGTTAGTAAAAACCTGCTGGCCGGTGGTGTCGGCGAGGTTCCACCCAATCGTCTGCCAATCGAGCAGAGCGGAGTGAGCGTGTATGGTCGCAGCGGCAAGGAAAAGTAAGGTGAGTTTGAATGTTTTCATATTTTAGTAAAAACTACAAAAATTAAAACACAGCCAATAAGCTTGTGCAAACCAAAAATCTAAAAAATGAGTCTCATTATTTGCAAAAAACTTAAAATTGCAAGTTCTGCGAAGCCCTGTGGTTACCCGAACTTTCTAGATTTAAAAAGACACCTAATCCAAAGAAAATGGTTGGGTAGGTAAACCCGCAGTTGGTCGATCTCCAGAGCCTTCATCCGCTATTGTCGGGTATTCGCCAGAACCATTGGCTAAGATAAATTGACCCCTAGACGTGGACTTTCATCATCGATCCCCGCAAGCCGGACGGGTGCACACGTTCGGGGGGTGCCAAGTTGTTGGAGGTGGCAGAGAGAGCCCGGGTGAAAATTTGGGAGGTAAATATCTAGTTGGGTAACCTCAATGAAGTGCGCTGGAAGTCCGGAGATTCTCGTTGAAGAGATGCCTGTGGTGGACGCCTTAGCAGGGTGGTGGCGGGCGGAAGAGGAGACGTGGCATTTGAGGGGAATTGACTGAATCAAATGAAAATAAACACATCGCAAAGATTTAAGCTCAATAGAAAAATTGTAAAAAATAGACAAAACAAAGAAATTGAGAATTGAGAAAAAAAATAGACATCTCAACAATTTGGACTTGCTTTTTCATGAAAATTATAGCAAATATACTTTATTCCATCAAATTTGGTTTCTTTGTGATTTCTCCATTCTTATCTCAAACCCAGTCTCTCGCGACATCGGGTGCCGACGCAGCCTGCTATTTTCCGCCACTGCCATCTTTTGGCAGTTCTGTGGAATCGCCGTTCTGTGCAATTTGAACCTCTTTTTCCCTCCCCTAATCAGGTTGTTTGCAATTTTCCTTAAGTACGCTCCGACTATGAAAACTCCATCCCTATTCCGAACCTGTTCGCTCGGTGTAAAATCCCAGTCGCAAACCTGTTCGGTCTCTGTTCAGACTGAATCTCGTGGCTGGATCGATCGAGAAATCAGGGCATCTGCCCAATTGTCGGTAAACCGTCCTTCCGAGTTTTTTGGACCTGGATGCACTCGCATGCCAGTAATCTTGAGATGGTTTTTGGTGTTTCTGCTAGCAGGATTGGCACCACATGTTCACGCCTACCTGGGAAGTTTTGAGAGCGACGATGGCTACGCAATTTCGGGTGAGGGACTTACGGTGCCGAATCCTGCGGGACCAAATGCAGGCTATAGCTGGGCGGTCGAGTGGTATAATTCTGGGGAATTTGGAGCAAACGCAGGGGGCGGATCCTATGCCATCGGTCATGAAACCGGACGTTGGACTTCGCCGATCGGCGGATCTGATAACAATAGAGGGTATGCGACCAAGCACAAATACACCTCGGTAGGTGCCTATGACTGGCTTGGCGTTGACACGGGACATTTCTTGGGGATAACGGGAGCTGGGGCGGGGACCGAAATCACTGAATACGAATACACCTTCGACATCTACGACCTTGCAGGTGCGAATCCTGCTACTTTGAGCGACGGCGACTTTACTTTTAAAATTTATTTTTGTCCGGGTGCTGCTGAAAATGGGGTGGATGCTGCCACAGATACTCCCTATGGCTGGTTGAGCTTTCTCGACGAATCAGGAAACGTTGTGGGTCAATTTGGGACGGGGCAGACTTGGTATACGGCGGCGAGCGGGTTTACTGACACTGCGGCAGCGGTTTGGACACGTTCGGGTTCAGACCCTGCAATGGCCCTTCAGTCAGCGGCAGGCAGCGGATTGTTCGCAAACAAGGACGGCTGGTCGATCTGGAGGATCACCTTCCACCTCTCCACTAGCGGCCCGGATTCTGTCTCTGCGTGGCTGACCCCCGCCGGGCAGGACGCCGCGTCTGGATTGACTCAATCCTTCAATCCCGAGATCCAGGTCGTCGATCATCAGCCACTGATCGGAGGGGTAAATTCCACCTCTATCGCCAAGCTGCGGGTGGCGACCAAGCCTGGCGGTAATAAATACTATTACGACGGGACGACTGTCAGTTTCACCGCCACCTGCCCGGTCATCACCGTGACGCCCAATCCGCTCTCCAGCGGCACGGTTGGCACCGCCTACACGGCAAGCCCATCGGCTAGCGGAGGCATCGCGCCTTACACTTGGACAGCCACCGGTTTGCCTGCCGGTCTGTCAATCAATCCAAGCACGGGTGCGATCTCTGGCACACCGACGATTGACGGTAACGCCACGATCACAGCGACCGACGCCAATGGCTGCTTCGACACCACGTCGTTGACGATCAATCCGTTCAGCTGCCCGGTGATCACCGTCACTCCCGCCACCCTGCCCAGCGGAATGATCGGTATTGCGTATGATCAGACACCTACGGCCAGCGGTGCAGGCGGTGGAGCCACCTACAACTGGTCCAGTACTGGCTTGCCTGCAGGCTTGACCCTGAACGCCACAACGGGCCAAGTCTCCGGAACGCCGACTGCAACCGGCACTGGCACCATCACGGCCACTTACACCGGTCCTGGCGGGGAGCTGTGCCAGGGCAGCACCACCCTGGAGGTCACGGACTGCCCGCCTTACCCTCCTCAAAACGCCGCGATGGGGATTGATTGTGGCGTGGTGATTTCCAAGCAGCTCACGGCGAGCGGTGGAACGGCTCCTTACACCTGGTCCGTCACTTCGGGAAGCTTTCCTCCAGGGATCTCCATGACTTCGGGTGGCTTGGTTGCAGGTACGACCACCGTTTTGGGGACGTACTCCGTGCAGGTGACGGCGATCGATGCCAATGCCTGCCCGGGTGTGGTGAACATTGAAATCACGGTGGATCCGTGTCCGGCGAGCTTGGGAGATTTCGTGTGGAAGGATTTGAATCGCAATGGCGTGCAGGATGCCAACGAGCCGGGCATCGAAAACGTGCCGGTGACTTTGTATGATGCGGTGGGTACGGCCATTGGCACCACCACGACGAATGCCGTGGGTTACTACGAGTTCACGGGTCTGACCCCAGGCACCTACAGCGTGGGCTTCCCCTTGTCGTTGAATCCAAGTTGCGAATTGACTGCCGTGAACATTGGCTCCGATGCGCTCGATAGTGATGCGGATCCGGTGACGGGCATGACGCAGCAGGTGACACTGGCTTCGGGTGAGCACAATCCGACGCTGGATGCGGGCTATTTCACGCCGAAGGCCAGCCTGGGAGACTTTGTCTGGAAGGACCTGAATCGCAACGGCGTGCAGGATGCCAACGAGCCGGGCATCGAAAACGTGCCGGTGACCCTGCACAACAGCGCGGGTGACGCCATCGGCTACACCACCACCAATGCGGTGGGCTACTACAACTTCTGGGATCTCGACCCAGGTGACTATTATGTGAGTGTGCCGACGACGCTGCCGGATGGCTGCATCATTGGCACTCCCGATGTGCCGCCGGACGATTGCGTGGATAGCGATGGTGATCCGGTGACGGGTGAGTCGGCGATCACGACGTTGGATCCCGGTGAAAACGAGACCTGCATCGACTTTGGCTTCATCAGCCCGAAAGCGAGCTTGGGTGACTACGTGTGGAAGGACCTCAACCTGAACAACGTCCAGGACGCGAACGAGCCGGGCATTCAGGGTGTGACGGTGACGCTTTACGATGCGGGTGGTGCAGCCATCGGCACGACGTCCACGGATGGAACGGGCTGGTATGAGTTTGTGAACTTGGATCCTGGTACCTACAGCGTGGGCTTCCCCACCGCCTTGGTGGATGGCTGCGTGCTTGTGGCTCAAGATCAGGGACTGGACGACACCAAGGATAGCGATGCGAATTCCTCCACGGGTCGCACCATCGACGTGGTGCTGACGGAGGGTGAGCACAATCCGACGATTGATGCGGGATACAATTCTCCGAAGGCCAGCTTGGGAGACTACGTGTGGAAAGACCT
>JAGRPD010000498.1 GCA_020439875.1 Verrucomicrobiales bacterium | reverse complement strand
TCAAAAATGGGCAGCATGCGAAGGGAGGGGCAAGTCGGAGAAACAACGAGCCTCAAGATGAGCCGCTCCCGGATCACCGCCAGCGCGAAGATGCTCTCCGACGCCACCTCACCTCTCTCCCACCACGTCCATCCTGCGAGCGATTCCGCAATCTCGCGCGTTCGAGGATTGCCAAGCTTCGCCGCGTCGTTCTAGGGTGAAGTGATGTTGCGATTCCACTTCTTTTCCTTCTTGATGCTCGCGGTGGCAGCGGTGAGTGCCGCTGATCGACCCAATATTGTTTTCGTCTTGGCCGATGACATGGGCCATGGCGACCTGGGCTGCACCGGCTGCACCGACATCGCCACCCCGAACATCGATCGCATCGCAGCCGAGGGCATGCGCTTCACCGACTTTTACTCCAACGCACCCGTCTGCACGCCCACGCGTTGCGGCTTCATGCTCGGACGCTGGCAGCAGCGGGTGGGGATTGAGTGGGCCTTTGGATACACCGTGGAGCAGATGAAAAAAGTCAACGGCGAGTGGGTGAAGGTGGAAGACATCCACGGCCTCGGCATGCCGCTGGAGGAGATCACCCTCGCCGATCGACTCAAAGAACTCGGCTACGTCTGCGGAGCCTTCGGCAAATGGCACCTCGGCTACGAAGACCCCTACAACCCCGTCAATCGCGGATTCGACGAATACTTTGGCGAGCTTCTGGGCCATGCGGATTACTACCGCCACGCCTATTACGACGGCACCTACGCGCTGCGGGACGGCTTGGAGCCAGTGAAAAAAGAGGGCTATCTGACGGACCTCATCAACGAACGAGCCGCCGCCTTTGTGAAAAAACACGCCGGCGGAGACAAGCCCTTTTTCCTCTACGTGCCCCACCTCGCCGTGCACGCCCCGTTCCAGCCGCCCGATGCACCTGACACTCCGATGGTCACCAAAGAAAACATGCTGCACGGCAGCCGCGCGATTTACAAAGCGATGTTGGAACGCGTCGATCGCGGCGTAGGCATGATCCTGGATGAACTCGACCGCGCAGGCGTGGCGGATAACACGCTGGTGGTCTTTTCCAGCGACAATGGCGGCGAACGCTGGGCCTCGAACCTGCCCCTTTTTCATCACAAAGCGACAGTCTGGGAGGGCGGCATTCGCGTGCCTTGCCTGATGCGCTGGCCCGCTCAGCTGCCCGCAGGCAAGGTGACCGATCTACCCGCCATCACCATGGACCTGAGCGCCACCTTTGTAAAAGTGGCCGGTGGTGAACTCCCCCAAGACAAACCGTTTGATGGCGTGAATTTGATGCCGCTGCTCTTGGGGCAGGAGCAACCGGTGGATCGCACTTTTTGCTGGCGGATCCAGCGCTCCAATCGCCTCATGAAGGCGGTGCGTCACGGCAAATGGAAGTACGTCAATGACGGAAATACCATGGACCTTCTGTTTGATCTGGAGCAGGACATCGGCGAACGCCGCAACCTGAACTACACCTATCCCGAGATCACGGAACAGTTGAAGCGCCGCCTCGCCGATTGGGAGGCGGAGATGGATCAGTCCGAGAAGACGATCCTCGTGCGCTGAAGCCTGGAAGCAGGCACAAAGCGCAGGTCTTTGAGCCTCACGCTTTCATCCCGTGCCAAATAAAAAAAGCCGGAGTCCGTTGGGCGGAACTCCGGCTTTGACAATGACCCAAGCGGTTGGAGGAACTTGGGCAATTCGGGACCTCCCGGGTCCAGATCTTACTTTTCGACCCAGCGGACGGCTTCCATCAGCAATTCACGGGCTGAGGCAAGTCCGAGCTTCTGGCGAATGTTGGCTTTGTGAGCGTCCACGGTCTTGGAGCTGAGGCCTAGTTTTTCGCCGATCTCATGACTGTCAAAGCCCCGACCCACCATCTCGAACACTTCGAGTTGGCGATCGCTGAGCATGCGTCCGGGCTCGCCGCGAGATCCGGTGCGGGGGCCGCCGCCGGACACGATGTTGGCCAGGAGGTTCGGGCTGAAGTAGAAGGTGCCCGCCAAGATTTGACGCACGCCATAGATCAGCCGTTCTGCGGATTCTCCCTTCATGAGATAGCCCATGGCTCCAGCGCGTAGGCAGCGCTCGGCATAGACATTCTCTTCATGCATGGAGTACACCAGGATCCTGGAGTTGCTGCTGGCCGTCTTGATCCGTTTGATCAAGTCCACACCACTGCGGTCCTTCAGCGAGATGTCCAGAATGACAACTTCTGGCTTCATCTTTTGAATCTGGTGAACGGCCTTGGTGGCGTCGGTGGCACTACCAACAATCTCCAAGTCGGTTTGACCGTCGAGGATTTTTGTAAGGCCCTCAACGACAACAGGATGGTCATCAAGTATATAGATTCTGTTTTTCATGGTTGCTGTTTGTCGCTCGTTATGAGCGATTTGAAGAAAAACTACGCTTGGAACGCCGGATTGGAAAGCGGCAAACTACTCGAACACCGCATTTTCGTTTGCCTAGAACTTCAAATGTCCCACCTACTAAGGTCGCCCTGTAATTCATGTTTTGAATCCCAATCCCTGTGGAGAAGGGTGCATCCATCGTCGGCATCCCCTTCCCATTGTCTTCAATTTCAAGACATCCCGTCTGTGGACCCTCTCTGGATAAGTGGATCCGAATGCGGCTGGCTTGGCCATGACGGATCGCATTGCATACAGCTTCTTGCGTAATTCGATATAGGTGAATGGCGGACTCCTGATTGAGGGCGTCGATTCCCGCCGAGGTCTCTTCCACCTGGCAATCTCGGCCAAAATCTTCTCGAACGCTCTCTGCAATCATCCGAAGCCGGTCGCCGAGATTCATTTTCTCGGGCACGAGCGGGGCCAGCCCGTGGGACAAACGGCGGATGTCGGTCGTCGCCTGCCGGAGGATTTCGAGGATGCGCTGGCTCGTCTTTTTTGCATCTCCAGTGACTTCGAAGGCCAGCGCCTCCGTCAATGAAATGGCTCCCGTGAGAAGCTGACCCACCCCATCATGCAGTTCCCTGCCGATGCGCTGCTGCTCCGCCTCGGCAGCGCGGATGACCTCGGCCTCTTGCGACACCCGTGCGGTGATGTCGATGCCGGCGGAGACGATCATCTCGATGCGTCCGTCATCCCGGTGAACCGGAAAGCTCTGCAACTCCAGCACGCAAGTTTTCGCGTTGCGATCCCGCAGGTGCAGCAGGGCATGCTGACGCTGACTTTTCCCGTTGATGAGGCTTTCAAAGCGTTTGCGAGAGCGCTCCGCCTCTGTGCGAACAAAAAGCGGCGTCTCCCAGACCGGCAGGCCTTCGAGTTCCTGCGAGGAAAAGCCGAGCAAGATTTCGAACGCAGGATTGATGCGCACGACGATTCCCTCGTGGGATAGCAGCGCGACGAGGATGTTTGTGTGTTTGAAAAAGATGCTGTGAAGGCGCAGCTCGGCACTGAGCTGATCATGAATGGCGTTGGTGCTGCTGACGTCTTCGAGAGCGAGCAGGCCGCCATCGAAGGAACCCGTTTCCCCTGAGAAAAAGGGCGTAAAGGAAGCGCGTGTCTCCAGCTGCGTGTTGTCCAAACGGCGCAAGGTGAGCTTCCGACGAATGGGGGTGGAGTGACCTTTTTTGGCTTCGCGGATCATCGCGCTGAAGGCCAATCGATCCTCGCTCGCCACCGCTTTGCGGAAGGGCTGACCGGAGGCTTCGGCAGTCTGAACGGAGAGCATGCGCCGCAGAGCGGGATTGCAAAAGACGATGCAGAGCTGCTCATCGAGCACGGCGACCCCTGAGGTGTTGCCCTCCAGCAGAGCGCTGCGCAGGCGAAACAACTCCAACTGAGCCCGCTCCAGCTCCCGCTCGTTGGTGAGATCCTGCACCTGCACCAAACGGCGGCCCTCTTGGAGCGGACGGGCGTGAATCAACACCAGGCGGGCTCCGTTGCGCGTCCGGGCGCGAACGGGATCAGGATGCTCCTGAGGCTGCGTGCACAGAGCACGCAGGGCTTTGCCATCCGCTCGGTTGAAGAGCTGGTAAAAGTCTGAGCCACTCTCCAACGTCGTGGCCCGGGCCAGGAGATCCGCCGCCAGATCGTTGGCCTCCTCGATGTGACCTTTTTCATTCAACAACAACACGCCGTGAAGGCTGTTGTGCTTAAAGATGGAGAAGGGTTTTTCCCGAGACAACAGGTCGTCTCCCGTCCACAGCACGGGCATGAGGCAGACGGCTTGGCCGAGTTCCAAGAGGACTTTCCCTTTGGAGCTGCGCTGCCAAACCCTACGAAAGAGCGCAATCGTCTCGTAGCCGCCCCCCTGACGTCGGATGCGGCACATGAGGCTCGTGGGGCCGTCCTCACCAGCGTCCATGCGCTCGGTGCTTTCGCGGATCGCACCTCGATCATCCGGGTGCACGATGGAGCGCCATCCCTCTGGCAGGGCCTTGATTTCGTCCGTTTCGTAGCCAAACAGGTCCGCGTGTTGGGCACCGCCGACGACCATGCGTTGAGTCTCATGGTTGAAAACGTAAACGTTTTGCCGCGGCGAGTTGAGAAGCTGATGCACCCATTGATCGCGTTTGAGCAGGACTTCCTCCATTTGCATGAGTTCACCCAGTTGACTCATGCTGAACGCAGGTTGACTTTCGGTCCGAGGAGACTGATCGGCCTGAGGATGAAGGGGTGCGGGCCTTTTCATAGGGGAGGACGTTCAAGCGTGGCAGGTCAAGCGCCCCGGTGCAATCTTTGAATCCAAAACACTTCCAATCAGAGGCCACAAGGCGCGGTTGTAAAATCCCCTTTGCGCCCAGGCTTTGGGGGGCTATGTCTCCGTCCTAACCTCCTTTTTAAAGATACAGATCCCCAATCAACCCCCCGGAATATGAGCCAGAAGAGTGACTTTGGATTGATCGGCCTCGCTGTGATGGGCCAAAACTTGGTACTAAACGTGGAGAGCCGCGGTTTTCAGGTCTCCGTTTATAACCGCACCACGTCGGTGACGGAAGATTTCGTCGCCGCCCATCCCGACAAAAAACTGGTGGGTTGCAAGACGATGGAAGACTTTGTCCAATCGCTGGCCACACCTCGGAAAATCATGATCATGGTGAAGTCCAACGCGGTGGAGCCCACCGATCGGGACGCCGTGGACGCGGTGATCGAGCAGCTCATCCCTCTCCTCGATCAGGGAGACATCATCATTGATGGCGGCAACAGTTTCTACAAAACCACCGAACGTCGCGACGCCTACCTGGAGGCCAAAGGCCTGCGCTTCATCGGTGCCGGCGTCTCGGGTGGCGAAGAAGGGGCGCGCAAAGGGCCGAGCATCATGCCCGGCGGCCCCGCCAGCACCTGGCAGGTGATGAAGCCCATCTTTGAGAGCATCGCTGCCAAAGTCGATGGCGAACCCTGCGTCATTCACATCGGTCCCGGTGGGGCCGGTCACTACGTGAAGATGATTCACAACGGCATCGAATACGGCGA
>JAGRPD010000497.1 GCA_020439875.1 Verrucomicrobiales bacterium | reverse complement strand
AAGGGGGCGGCGAGTCCCGTCCAGGCGGAGCGATTTCCCCCCCAGGGCAGCAGGCCTCCGGCGGGCGGGAGGGAGGGCTCGAAGGTGAGGTTGTTGAGTAGCTTGGGATCGCCCGCGACACCGACTCCGGTGCTGCCGAAGTTGCCGGTGGTGCCATCGACGGTGAGGGGGATGATGAGTTCTTGGACGACGACCGGGCCATCGAGGAAACGCTCCGCCTTCACCCCGCCGTTGATGCCGGCGAGGGTGACCTCCAGGTCGGGCGTCCAGGAGGTGCCGCTGGGGCTGGGGTTGAAAAATTCCAGCACCAAAAAGCAGCGCACCTTGGTGGTTACATCGGCGAAGTCGGGGTCGTTCTCATTTTTGATGCTGCCATTGGCCTGCTGGGCATCGACGGCGGCAAAAACCAGCGCGGCCTCTCGGACGATGGGCACTCGACCGGGTCCACGCAGGTTGCTGGGGCTGGCGGTGATGCCGGGAAAGGCTCCGGAGGGATTGGCCCACTTCAGAGGAGCCACCATGCCGGCACCGGGTGTGCTCGATCCACCAGCCCAGGCGGGCGGCAGGAAATCGAAGGCAGGCGGCAGATCGCTGTCATGCTGGCTGGAGTTGCGCTGCCAGCGCAGCAGGTCGAAGAAGCTCAGCACCAAGCTCTCGGTATTTTCCAGGCCGTATTTGCCTTCAAAGGTGCCGCCAAATCCGGGGATGGGACCAAAGCCTGCGCTGCCGTTGGACTGGCTGCGCAGCCAGTGGAATAGCGCGGTGTTGTCGGCGTGATTGGCGAGATCCGCTACATCACTGAGGGCGGAGCCGGGTGAGGCGCGGCTGCTCCAGGAGGCGGAGCGGGTGATGCCGTAGTGGCGGCGATTGCTGATGGGTCCGCCGATGCTGGCCGCGAGACGCATTTTTTGATCGAAGGCATTGCGCTCGCTGGCGTTGGCTTGCACCGGCCAGAGGGAGATTTTGGGTTGGTTGAAGGGATTGGTCTCTGGAGCGCTGCTGTGGGTGGTGGCAAAGAAGCGCGCCCGGCGCACGTCGCGCTCGGTGACGGAGTATCCGCCGACGGTCTGGGAGCCGTTGGTGGCGCGTCCGTCGGCGCTGTTGGAGCCGTCGTCGAAGAGTAGCTCATCGAGATGATGCAGCAGGCGGCGGCGCACGGGGCGGATGGGGGCGCTGGTGTCATCGAGCAGGGCGGTGCCGTGGGCTGATCCGGTGTCGCGCCCGAGTTCGAGAGGCAGCAGGTCGAGGGTGGCGGAGATGTAGTCCTTGAAGCTTTGGCGGAAGTTGTCGGTGTCGCTGAGCGGTTCAGGCTGGGGCTGCAGCAGGCTGGCGGGGCTGGTCTCGCCGAAACTGCGCAGCACCGGGCTGGCAGCGGTGTAGGCGGGGTGGCCGGGCTGGCGATGCCATTCGCGTCGCGCGGGTTGGGAGTCAGCGGCCCAGACATCGCGCTGGGAGGCGGTGTGCGGAGGTGTCCAAGGCACGGGCTCGCCTGCCGTGTTGAGGTTGATTTTGCAGCTCTCGTCATCCGTCCAGAAGGCGATGCGGCCGACGATGTGGGTGGCGTCGCGGGTCTTGGCTCCGGTGGGGAAAAGGGAGGAGTCCAGCCGGATGCTGGTGCCTCCATTCAGCACGGACTGAGGGGCGGCGACGGAGCCGTCACTGAGTACGTAGAGCCACTGGGCGGGCATGGGCACGGGTTGATTGGCGTAAGTGCCGGGAACGGCGGAGAGGATCTGCACGCCCTGGACGCGGGACTCGGTGCCAAAGGTCTCCAGTGCGGAGGGATCGAGGATGGGATAGACCCATTGGGTGTCTCCCTGGG
>JAGRPD010000496.1:1973-2600 GCA_020439875.1 Verrucomicrobiales bacterium | reverse complement strand
GCAGCAAGACACCCTTTATTGTTCTCCCTTTTTCGTTTTGGTGGCGAGGTAGAGGGCAGCTAAGTCATCGAGAGTCCTCGGCAACTCGGGCTCCAGAAGCGTGATGTCGGAAATCATCCGGGCGAAATCAAAATCGACCTTCGCACCGACCTTCTTGTCCGACTCCTCAAGAAGCGAGATTAGCTTCAGAAAGGCTCGCCGAAAAGTCCCAACTTTCAGCATCATGTCGTCCGGCTGAAACTCGTCCGCAGTCGGCCAAACCGCTGCGTAGTCGATCGCCAACTCACGCTTCTTGGTGGAGAATCGGATCGCAGGTGCGCTCCGCAACTTCGCAAGGGTCTCGTCAAACCGTTCAAATGTCGTGGTCATGTTTTTGTTCGGTCCAGCCAACGATCGACAAAACCCCGTGATGCAAATCGTCTCAATCGCATCGCCGTAATCATCGCCAAGGCGGGACATGAGCCACTTGGAAAGCGCGTCAACGGAGCCATCTGCTCCGAACCGCCGATAGTCCTTCCAATAGAGCTCGATATACATGCGGGAATCTCTTGGAGAACGTCGAAGTCCTCTCACACCTGCCCGAGGGCGAGGCTTCGACTGCTGGTTGAAGGTTGAATGGTCATGGCG
>JAGRPD010000496.1:0-1968 GCA_020439875.1 Verrucomicrobiales bacterium | reverse complement strand
TGTTGAGAGCGACGCCTTGTTCTGCTTCTTCAGTCTTCTTCGGGTTGAGGCTCGTCTCGGAATCGAGTCCACGGGCCACCAATGACATCGCGCTCTGCTGACCAGCCTGGCTCCAGATCGGCAACTTCTACGATGGTGGGATCAAAGCCGAATACAGTCTTCATCGCGACCACTTGCGCTTCCGCCATCGTGACCGGTTGGCCGGACTGAAAACTCCAGCTCTCATCGTCCTCGCAATGAGTGACGAGCTTCACGGGCATTCCGTCTCGGGTGATGTGCGTTGAGGTGATCGCCGCGACATTCGGGGCCTGATCGAAAGGCCAAGGGTCCGGTAGCTCAGGTGGCGTGCGAGTGGCCGTCATTCCATTTTTGCAGAACGTGAAGCAGAGTATCCGAGCGGGAGGCGGAGGCAAGATGCGTTTTGTCCATTGGGCGTGGCCCGCCTCCCGGTTGGATACTCTGCTGTTGGACTGAGCCGCTGCGCGCCCTGCGTGCTGCCTATCGGGGTTGGTATCGGCGACCAGCTTGCAGCGACACAGTTGCCGATGCTTGATTTTGCGAAGTTTTTGGTCCATGGAAGCTGCGAGAAACGAGGGTCTTTGGGGCGCGGTCGAGGCGAAGACGGAGGATGAAGACAAACTGGCGGGAAGACCAACGAGGCAAGCGTCATGGGCGGCACCATGCGGGTGCTGGTTCATCCGGGAAGTACGTGCGCTGGGGTGCCTAAAACGACGTCAGGGTGCAACTGTCTGACGGGGGATCGTGAAGTCCATGGGGCTCCGTGGTGAAACGTTTTTTTTGGAAGCTCGAATGGGAGATGGGAGTCAGGGCCGCAGCTTTTTCCGATTTGACCTGAAGATTTCGTGACCCATCTCCGTGAAGTTTGCGCGAAAAATAGGTGGCGTTGATGTGGATTTTTGGGAGTGCATGATGCAAGCGAACTCCCGGTACCGTCCGATGTGGCTACGGCGTCCCGGCTTCGCGAAACAGGCGGGGACGCCTGTTCCCCCATCCTTTCGTCATTGAAAACACTGCGGCGATTGCAATTCCCCGCTCCATCGTTTCGAACGAGCAGACGTTTCAATCGTAGACATCGCGGCGGTGGCGGACTCGGACGATCGTGATGATCAGGCGGTCATCTTGAATCTCATAGAGAATGCGGTAGTCGCCCTGCCGCAGACGGTAGCGTTCCTGGCCTGACAGCTTCTTGCAGCCTGGCGGACGTGGATCGTCGGCCAATTCGGCGATTTTTTGGAGAATCCGAATCTGGTCCTGCTGCGGCAGAATGCGCAGTTCCTTGGTCACCGACTTCCGGAATTCGATCTTATACTTTGCCATCGAGATCGAGTTTCTTGAGCATTTGCTCAAAGGTGAGGGTGGGCTCGGAAGAGCGCTCGTCAAACACGGCCAAATCGTCGCGGTCTTCGCGCAACGCATCGGTGACGGCCCGATTGATGAGTTCGGAAATCGTTGTGGAGGTCTCCGCCGCCTGGATCTTGAGCGTGCGAAGCAGGTCTGGATTCAGGTAGACGGTTGAACGCTTCAGGGGCGATGGGCGGGTTGCTGCCATGCGAAATTCTGACCTTAAAACGTTAAAACGTCAAATGGACGCGGCGACATGTCGAATTGCTTCAGGGTTTGCTCGGGAAAGGAATGCGAACGTGTGAAAAGCGAAGTCGTTCAGCGTATGGGGCGACCAGCCCCCAAAGATTGCCTTCCGACCGCGAGAGTCGGAGGGCGAGTCGCCCTCCATACCATTCCTGCTTTCCTCATTCAAAAATACGGCAGCGATTTGCTGTCGCAGGGTGGTGGGATAATCACCGGTTGCAAACCGGTGCCACCATTAGGCTTCCAACTTCTCGGTCATGGATTCCCACTGGCCGGTGAGTTTTTCGATCTGGGTCTCGAGGTCGGTGAGTTCTTTTTGCAGGGCGATGGAGACTTCGGTGTTGGCGTAGGTGGCGGGGT
>JAGRPD010000495.1 GCA_020439875.1 Verrucomicrobiales bacterium | reverse complement strand
GGCCGTGGACTCTGGAGGAGCTGGCGGCGATATGCCACTGCAGCCCGGAGCATTTGCGCCGCCTATGCCAGCGGGAACTGGGTCGCAGCCCGATGCAGCACCTCACCTGCCTGCGCATGGAAAAGGCGCGGACGCTGCTGGAATCGACCGACGACAAGCTGGAGGTGGTGGCGGAGTCGGTGGGCTACGCGAATGGAGCCATCTTCAGCCGGGTTTTCCGCCGGTGGGTGGGTTTGGCTCCGGGTGAGTATCGAGGGGCGGGGAGCTGACGGTTGGCCCTTTGCGAGGAATGGACGGCGGTTTGGCATCGTGCTGGGTTGCGCGGAGGGGAGTTTTGTCCAAAAATGAACCGATGCCTTCTGGAAACATCATCCGGGATACGCCGGGACTGTTGCTGCTGATCTGGGGTGGACTGATGTCTTCCCTGGTGCTGCTGTCCTGGCGCATCCATCTGCGGGCCTCCGAGTATGATTGGTTGGAGTTTCCGACGGCGCTGGGGGATCGTGCCTACTACGATCCGGGGCCGACGGGGGATGTGGAGGGATTGGTGCGCAATGGCTCGGCGCAGCCCTTGGGGGAAAACGACTTTTTTGAGGCGAATCTGGTCTTTGAGAAAGAGGGGGAAAGGCTCGCGCTCTACCGGCGGCTGCACCGTCCGACGCATCGCGATGATGCGCGGATGCTGAAGGTGGCGCGGGATCAGACGGGTCGCTTTCACGTTTATCAAAAGGCGGAGGCGGGGACGCGGCAGCGGCAGGCATCGGGTCCGTACTATTTGAAGGCTGCGGAGGATGCCTTCATCGAGTTTGGCGAGAAAAAGTTTTATCCGCCCTTTGAGCCGAGCGCTGTTCCGGCAGGCGGATCGGGATAGGACAAGCAAGGGGTAGAAATCGCCCTTTACTGGCACCGGTTTTGCCATAACGCTGCGGGGACGATGCCCATTCAACGAGCCCTTCTTTCTGTTTCCGATAAAACCGGTTTGCTAGACTTTGCCCAAGGTCTGGCGGCCCGAGGCGTGGAAATTTTGTCCACTGGTGGCACGGCGAAATTCCTCGCTGAAGGAGGGGTGCCGGTGTGCGATGTGTCGGCCTACACGGGATTTCCTGAGCTGTTTGACGGGCGGGTGAAGACCCTGCATCCGAAAGTCCACGGAGGTCTGCTGCAGCGGCGTGGCCACAAGCAGGACGAGGCCGACGCCGCAAAGCACGAGATCCCCTGCATCGATCTGGTGGCGATCAATCTCTACCCCTTTGAGCAGACGGTGGCGAAGAAGGACGTGACCCTGGAAGAGGCGATCGAGAACATCGACATCGGCGGTCCCTCGATGCTGCGGTCCGCGGCGAAGAATCACAAATCCGTGACCGTGCTCTGTGATCCCGAAGACTACCAGGGCGTGCTCACCGAGATGGATGAGCACGATGGAGATTCGACGCTGGCCACGCGGGAGCGTTTGGCCTGGAAGGTGTTTCACCGCACCTCGCAGTACGATGCGGCGATTGCCAATTTCCTCAACAAGGAGCAGGTGACGCAGAAGACCTTCAACATCAGCCTGCCGCTTTGCTGTGAGCTACGTTACGGCGACAATCCGCATCAGGCGGCCTCGCTGTATGGCAATTTCGGCGATTACTTTGCGAAGCTGCATGGCAAGGACCTGTCCTACACCAACGTGCTGGACATCCAGGGTGCGGCGGGTCTGATCAACGAGTTTCGGCGTCCCACGCTGGCCATCCTCAAGCACACCAATCCATGCGGAGTGGGCAGCGCGGAGGAAGACCTGCGGGAGGCCTGGCAAAAGGCCTTTGAAACCGACAAACAAGCGCCCTTCGGTGGCGTGATCGTCATCAATCGCTCCATGCCGCTGTCCCTGGCACGGGTGATTTCCGAGATTTTCACGGACATCATCATCGCGCCGGATTTCGATGCGGATGCCCGCGCGCACCTGCAGAAGAAGAAAAATCTGCGGCTCATCCAGATGCTGCCGACGGTGTCAGAGGCGCTCTCGGAGCCGATCATTCGCTCCGCTCCCGGTGGTCTGATGGTGATGGATCCGGATCCTCGGGCCTTGGGTTTGGAAGATCTGGAAAACAAGGTGAGAACCAAGCGTCCGCCCACCCGGGAGGAGCTGGAGGCCATGCGATTTGCCTGGCGGGTGGTGAAGCACGTGAAGTCCAACGCCATCGTCTTCGCGAAGGGCGGCGCCACCGTGGGGGTCGGGGCCGGCCAGATGAACCGCGTCCAGTCCGTGCGTCTGGCCGCCTGGCAGGCCGGTGAGCGGGCCCGGGGCAGCGTGCTGGCCAGCGACGCCTTCTTCCCGTTCGCCGAC
>JAGRPD010000494.1 GCA_020439875.1 Verrucomicrobiales bacterium | reverse complement strand
TGTCCGGCTGCTTCATGTGGCCGAGATTGTGACCCTGCTCCTCGACACCGATGCCTTTCCACGAGCCAAAAATCTCCCCGCGACCCGAGCCAATCGTCAGCACGCTGGTGATGCCGGCTTTCATCGCCGAGACACCGAGGTCGAGCAGCACGTCATGCCAGTCGGTCTCAAACTTCGGCTTGGTGTAGCGCTCGTCCACCTTCGGCGCGAACTGGCGCAGGTGGTCCGACACACCGCTGAGGCGCTCGCGCAGGCCGTTGATGTCGTCAAATCCCTGCACGTACTGGCCGTAGCGCAGCCGGTCCGCCATCGGCAGGCCCTTGCCCTTGGCGGCGGCGAGCTGCTCGATGCGGTCGAACATGCCGGAGCGCGCCTCATGCTGCCTGCGAATGTCGCCCTCCGAGATGCCGCCGTAGAGCATCTGGTAGAGGTGGTTCGGATTGGAGTGCATGAAGATCGGGCTGCCCGCGCCACTGGCGGAAAGGTTCGCCACGGTGGGCTTCGTCGTCATGTTCTCCATCGAGTCCATGCCGACGCACAGATGCGGCAGCAGGGTCTCCGGCAAGATTTTGCTCAAATCATAATCGATGGTGGGACCACTGGGCGGCACGCCGTCGCTGCCGCGGTAACCGCCGAGCGCGCCGAAGAAGGCGCTGTGGGACGGACTGGTGTGCAGACCGTGCAGGCCGTTGATGATGTGCAGCCGCTCCTTGAAGGGCTCCAGTGCCTTGATCGGTTCCGGCAGCTTCGCCTTCGCCAGCGAGCCACTGCTCGTCATGCCCGCCGGGATGCAGGTCTTCGGATCAAACCCCTGGTTTTGCAAAAAGAAGATCACCCGCTTTGGTCCACCACCGAAAGCCCGCGCCGCCGCTTGGCTGATCCCGGGCAACCACGACGATCCAAAAGCGGCACCCGCGGTGGCGGCCATTTGCCGGAGCATGTGTCTGCGATTCATCATATAGCGACTCAAAATACGCTCGGGAGGGCGGCAATCTTCGGTCCATACCGGAAAACTTCTGCTGGACGTCCGACAGATCGGAAACACTTGAACACCAAGCCCATCCCAGCGCACGCGGCAGCCTCTGCCCGATCCGGCACTGGCCGGTGGCACCAGAGAAATCTTTTTTTCCTTTTCTGTCCTCGTAGTTGCGATTCGTTCGTCGATGCTTTGGACGACGGCATTCCCCGCCTGCTCCGAAATTAAACTTCACTCCATCAGATCCATGATCAAGAACGCGCTCCTCCTTGCTGTTGCCGCCTGTACGGCGCTCTCCTCCTGCCAGACCACCCAGGACAATCACGCCGCCTGTGCCGACATGCCTCCTTACAAAGGCTCCGCCGAATTTGAGCGCATGAAGTCCCTGGTGGGCAAGTGGTCGGGTGAGTCACCGGAGATGGGCACCATGAACACGGAGTTCCGCCTCATCGCCGGAGACTCCGTCATTCAGGAGACCTTTGCCGGCGGCACGCCGATGGAGATGCTCAGCGTGTATCATGATGTGAACGGCAAACTGACAATGACGCACTACTGCATGCTGAGGAACCAGCCGCGCATGAAGCTGGTGAAGAGCACTGCGGACTCCTTGACCTTTGATCTGGCGCCAACGCCCGGCCTCAACCCTCAGAAGGACATGCACATGCATGGCGCCACCTACACCTTCCTCGATGCGAACCACTTCAAACTCGAAGGCGTTTCTTGGAAAGACGGCAAGAGCACTCCCTGCGGCCCGCCGGTCATTTTTACGCGCCAGTAAACGCCCCGCACTCACCCCATCACTCCCACCATGCTCAAGAAGCTGCTCATCGGCGGATACTGGATCATCGTCGCGGAAAATCTCGCGGCTGCGGCGGCCATCGCGGCGCAGAATCCGGTGCTGGCGCATGGTTTAAATTTTGAAATCCGCCCGCTCGAATCCGAGCGCGGTTCCGCCTATCGCCACACCAACGAAACGCCCGCCGCATGAATTCCAACACGCAACAAACCACCGGCGAGCATCTGCTTCTCATCCGCGGCACGCATTGGAACAGCAGCCTCTCGCCCGCCGAGTTGCAACGTGTCATGACCGACTTCTACGGCTGGGTGGAGGGCCTGCGCAG
>JAGRPD010000493.1 GCA_020439875.1 Verrucomicrobiales bacterium | reverse complement strand
AGACATCCAGCGCCGAGGTCGGCTCATCCAGCAGCAAGAGTTGCGGAGCCGGAGCCAGCGCCCGGGCGAGCGCCGCCCGCTGCTGCTGCCCCCCGGAGAGCTGCGCCGGCCGCTTCTCCCCGTGAGCCGCCAGCCCGAGCCGCCGCAGCCAGGCGTCCGCCCTTTCCACCGCCTCCGCCGCCTCCAACCCATGCACCACCCGCAGCGGTAGGGCGATGTTTTCCCGCGCCGTCAGATGGGGGAAGAGATTGTAACCCTGAAACACATAACCCAGCCGCCGCCGCATCGCCAGCGCTGCCGCCTCTTGCCGTGGCACCTCCACCCCATCCACCTGCACCGATCCCGCATCCGCTGGCAGCAGCGCCCCCAGCACCCGCAGCAGCGTCGATTTGCCACCGCCCGAGGGACCGAGCAGCACCACCACGCGAGCCTCCTCCCGCGTGGCAAAAGTCACACCATCGAGGGCCGCATGCTGCCCGAAACGCTTCACCAGCCCGTGCGCCTCAAGTTTCATAGTGAAACCTCCTCTCCAACCCTTGCGCCCAGCGAGACAGCGGCAGCGTCACCACCAGGTACGCCAGCGCCAGCGGCAGATACCCCTCCAAGGCCGTGTAACTCGCGCTGTTGAGGATCCGCACCTGCTGCACCAGCTCCTCAATCCCAATCACGGAAAGCAGCGACGAATCTTTGATCAGCGACACCAGCTGCCCCGCCGTACCCGGCAGCGCGCGACGCAGCGCCTGCGGCAGGATCACCCAGCGATACGTTCCCACTCGATCCAACCCCACCGCCCGCGCCGCCTCCCACTGGGACGCGCCGATGCTCTCCACCGCGCCCCGAAAAATCTCCGCCAGATACGCCCCCTCAAACAGCCCCAGCAGCACCATGCCCGTGAGCAGCGGATCCCGCGCCTCCAGCTGCCGCGCCACCACGTAGTAACCGATCAGCAACTGCACCAGCAGCGGCGTGCCCCGCACCATTTCCACCACCCCGCCGCACAGCAGCCGCGCCAGCATCCATCGGCTGCGCCGCCCCGCCATCAGCAGCAGACCCACCAGCAAACTCACCGCCATCGCACCCGCCGAGATCGCCAAAGTCGTCAACCACCCCTTCCAAAACAACCCGCGATACTGCCACGCCGCCGCCCAGTTCCACTCGTAGTGGATGCCAGAAAACAAAGCGTAAATCAGTACCGAGACCACCCCCATCGACGCCATCATCCACGCCGCAGCCCGCAGGGTGAACCCACCACTCCGCCGCGTCGTCGCATCCATCGTCTCACTCATTGATGCCTCCAGCCTAACCGAGTTTCCCCTCAACCGCCAGCCTCAGTCCCGCATGCCGCGATAGCGATAGGGCAGATATCCCAGCCCCTGGACAAAGGCCACCGAGATCTCATGCCTCAGCACCTTCCACGTCGGCGGAGATCCCGTTTCATAGGCCACAAAACGGGTCCGATCCGCATCCACAAACCGCACAAAAAGCAGCGCATGCACGTTGCTCAGATTCAAAATATCGCCCGGCTTCAGGCCATCGTAGCTCGGCAGCGCCTCACACAGCAGCGGCAACTCCCGAGTCGAATAGGAGCGATCAAGTCTCCAGCAACGCGAGACATATCCTGAGCAATCCACCCCGCAGGCAGACTCACTCACCGCGTCATCCAGTGCCGCTCGTTTCGCCTCCGTATAAACATCACCCGCAGCTCTGCCATCGGCGATCTTTTGATCAAACGAGGCCGGCGTATCAAATCCACCCCACATGTAAGGAAAACCAATCGCCACCTCTCCAGGTCGCCACCAACCGGGACGAGTCGTCACCGTTGCAGGCAGTGAGACATCGGGCGTATGCACCTCGACCCCCTTCGCATCCTTGCCGTGCATCACATTCGCTGCCGTGGGTCGCCACACGTGAGTGCGATAGGCTTCTGCGATTTCCAAAGCCTGCCGGCGGCTCACGCTATCCGCTGAGGAGATCTCGATCAGGTTCGGCTCAGGCACCGTCGAACAAGCTGCCAACAGCAGCGCGCAGCAGGGACTCAGGCAGACGGCAAATCGGTAAGGCATCAGCCGCGACCTTCACGCGCCCCGCGCATGAGCGCAAAAGAAACCTGATTCCGTTCAGCCCGCGCCTTCCGGCGTTTTTTTGAAGGCTCGAATCACCCAAATCAATGCCACCGCATCCAGCAAAGCCGCCAAATAAAACGCCACACCCGGCAAATGAACCGGAGCGCGGTCACTGATGAAGTAACCAAACAAGCTCGACATCACCAGCGGCCCGATCACCCCCGCAATGCTGACCAAACTGTTCAGAGACCCCTGTACCGCCCCCTGCTCATCCGCCCTCACCGTGTTCGAGATCAACCCCTGCGCCGCCGGCGTCGCCAACCCCGCCAGACAGCCGCCCAGGATGATCAAATAAATCATCCACCCCACCGTCACCGATCCAAACAAAACGTGCTCCACCACCCCCACCGCGATGCCAAACACCACCGCTCGCCGCTCCCCCATCCTCGGGATGATGACCCGCGTCAGTCCTCCCTGCACCAAGGCTGAAGTCACACCCACCAGCGCCAGCGACAGCCCCGTCTCCCGCACCGTCCAATCGAACCGATACGTCGCATACAGCACCCACGTCGCCGGATACACCTGATGCGCCAAACTCAGCAAAAACCACACCCCCGCCAGTCGAAACACCATCGGGTAACGCTTCAACGCCATCAAAGCGCCCAGCGGATTCGCCCGCCGCCAGCTGAACGGCCGCCGGTTTTCCACCTTCAAGGACTCCGGCAGCACCCAGGCCCCGTAGAGCCAGTTCACCAAGGTCAGGCCGGCCGCCGCGTAAAACGGCACCCGCAACCCATAATGCCCCAGCATCCCCCCAATCGCTGGCCCCAGGATGAACCCCAAACCAAACGCCGCCCCCACCAAACCAAAACTCGCCGCCCGCTTCTCCGGTGGTGTCACATCCGCAATGTAAGCCGTCGCTGCGCTGAAGTTCGCCCCCGTAATCCCCGAGATCAGGCGGCCCACAAAGAACCAGGGCAGAGATGGAGCCATCGCCAGGAACAGGTAGTCCACCCCACTGCCAAAGAGGGACAGCAGAATCACAGGCCGTCGGCCCCAACGATCTGACAAACTCCCCAGCACCGGAGCAAAGACGAACTGCGCCAGGGCATACACCGCTGTCAGCAAGCCATACACCTGAGCCGCTCGCTCCACACTGCCCCCTTCAAACTCCTCGATCAGCTTCGGCAGGATCGGCACAATCAGCCCGATCCCCAGCACATCGAGAACCAAAGTGATGAAGATGAAAACAACGGCGGGCTTGCGGGCAGGCATGCAGAGTGAACAGCCCCAGCCCATGCCACGGTTTGCCCCCACCCGCGACTGGAATCATCCGTCGGTGAAGATTGGGACGATGAGTGCGACGAGGATTGGGATGTGGCGGCACCGCCACCACGTAGCCGCAGTTGTGAAACCGTGGCCGTCCTGCTCCCAGACGAATCCCCAACCCCAGATCCCCATCGGCGACTGACTTCCGAGTGGACTCCTCTTCAGCTTCCTCAAGCGCACGACGGTTTCACAACCGCCGCTACTTTGCG
>JAGRPD010000492.1 GCA_020439875.1 Verrucomicrobiales bacterium | reverse complement strand
GGGGGGGGGGGCGGGGGCGGGCGCGTGGGGCGTTTGGGCGGCGGGGGGGCTGGATGGTGGCCGTCTCGCGCTGGCTGCCAGTGCTGCCGGAGGCGGTGGCCTGTCTGGCGGGATTGGCGGGGATGCAATGGCGGCGCTTTGTGCTGGCGCTGACCTGTGGCTCGCTGCCGGTGGGATTCGCCTTTGCCGCCATCGGCCATCTGGGGCAGGCGCAGCCGGGCTGGGCGGTGGCGCTGAGCGCGCTGGTGCCGGTGGTGCTGTGGTGGGCTGCGCGGCGTTGGGTTTGAAGGGGCTGTGAGGGGTGTGAGGGGACTTTGTGAAATTTTTCACAAATTCGGGTTGCCCCTTTGCCGTCCTCTCGAATAGTGGACTGACCCTGCCGTCCAGATGGAAATTTCACTGGCTACCCTCGACCTTTCTTTGTTCATCACCGCGCTCACCAAGATTGTCTTCCTGGTGTTTTTGGTGATCCTTCCCATGGTGGCCTATTCGGTTTACGCGGAGCGGCGCTTTTCAGCGGTGATTCAGGACCGGGTGGGGCCGAACCGAACGGGCATCCCGCTGACGCTGTTGGGGTTCAAGAAGGACGTGCAGATTTTCGGCATCGGCGGTCTGCTGCAGCCGATGGCAGACGGGTTGAAGTTCATTTTGAAGGAGGATCTGACGCCCAAGTCGGTGAATACCTTCTACTACTGGCTGGCTCCCGCGCTGACGATGGTGCCGGCGCTGATGACGGCTGCGGTGCTGCCCTTTGGCAGTGAGCTGGACCTGCCTTTTGTTCGGGAGCCGATCAAGATGGTGATCGCGGATCTCAATGTGGGACCGCTTTACATCTTCGCCATCGCCTCTCTCGGAGTGTATGGCATCGTGCTGGCAGGTTGGGCGTCCAATTCCAAATACCCCTTCCTCGGCGGGGTGCGCTCCAGCTCGCAGATGATCTCGTATGAGATGTCGCTGGGGCTGTCGATCGTGCCGGTGATGATGATCTTTGGGGAGCTGAATCTGAACAAGATGGCGGCTTTCCAAGACGCCAACGGCTGGCTGCTTCTGCCGTTTTGGGGAGATGGATTGACGGTGGCACGCTGGGTGCTGCTGATCCCGGTGGTGGTGTCCTTTGTGATCTTTGCGATCTCGATGTTTGCGGAGACGAATCGCACGCCCTTCGACCTGCCGGAGTGTGAGACGGAGTTGGTGGCGGGCTATCACACGGAGTACAGCTCGATGAAATTTGCGCTCTTCTTTCTGGGGGAGTACGCGGCGATGATCGTCGGCTCAGGACTGTGTGTGACGCTGTTCTTTGGAGGCTGGAGCATCCCGTTTGGGCCGGTGCTCTCGGAGTTGACGGGTTTTCAGTTTCACTATGAGCCCGGGCACACGCCGCTTTACACGGGGCTGCTGCATGTGGTGGCGTTCTTTTCCAAGGTGGTGGTATGCATCCTGTTCTTCATTTGGGTGCGGTGGACGTTGCCGAGATTCCGTTTTGACCAACTGATGAAGCTGGGCTGGCTGGTATTCTTTGAGGTGGCGCTGTTGAACATCCTGGTCACGGCGGTGCTGCTGTGGCTCCTCCCCTTGAACTAACTCCGACTCGGCACTGCAAACGATGGCGACGATCACTGTCCAACGACCCCGGCTAGCCTGGCACGAGCGGATTTTCCTCTCCAGCTTCATCAAGGGGATGAAAATCACCCTGGCGCACGCGTGGAAGACGTTCAAGACGTTGCGCGGCTCCAAGACGGAAGTGACCATGCAGTATCCCGAGCAGACTTGGGATGAGCATTTGCCCGAGTATTACCGGGGCGCACCTGCCTTGGTGACGGACGAACATGGTCGTGAGCGCTGCGTCAGTTGTCAGCTGTGCGAGTTCATTTGCCCGCCGAAGGCCATCAAGATCCTTCCGGGTGAGATCCCAAGCGATGATCCCTGGGCAAAGGTGGAGAAGCGACCGAAGGAATTTGATATCGACATGATCCGCTGCATCTACTGCGGCATGTGCGAGGAGGTCTGCCCGGAGCAGGCGATCTTTTTGAGGAAGGACTATGTGATCAACGGTCTGACCCGCCAGGAGATGGTGCACGACAAAGCAAAACTCTACGAGATCGGCGGCGTGCGTGAGGGGCTGGTGAACAAGTGGAACGAACTGAAGTAACGCCGAATCCCTCCGCCATGCCGAACCTGCTGTTTATTCTGTTTGCCGCGATCACGCTGGGCTTTGGCGTGATGGTGCTGGTGGCGCGCAACCCCGTGACCAGTGCGCTGAGCTTGGCCATGAGTTTTGTGGGATTGGCGGCGCTTTTCATTGGA
>JAGRPD010000491.1 GCA_020439875.1 Verrucomicrobiales bacterium | reverse complement strand
CTGCCGAACCGAAGGTGCTGCTGGAGGAAAACTTTGCCTCGGAGCTGTCGGAGGACTGGTTCTGGGGTCTGGGCACTTGGACGGCGGGAAACGGCGTGCTGCGCGGGTTCGAGTCCGGGCCGCGGCGTCACGGGCCGGTGAAGATGCGGCGTTTGGAATTCACGGACGGCGTGGTCGAGTGCGAGTTCCGGCTGGAGCGCGGGGCCACCTTTGCGGGGATCATTTTCAACGGCAACCAGGAGCGCGGCCACATCGTGCACCTGGTGATGGCGCGCGACCAACTCCGCATTCTGGCGCATCCGAAGAAGGGGGAAAACATCGAGCTGCTGAATCAACCGCACGCCCTCGAGGCGGACGCTTGGCATCGTGTGAAGATCACTTTCACCGGACCGAAAATGACCGCGCAAGTGGATGAAACCACCGTCGCGGCGGAGCACGCCTGCATCGCGGAGACCAAGCAGACCTTCGGCCTCGGCGGTGACTCCGGCGGACCCGAAGGCGAGACCGCCGGGGCGCTGGAGTTTCGGAAGCTGAAAATCGGGGAGTTGCCGAAAAACTGAGGCATTGAGCTTGCCGAGAGGCTCTGAGTTCCTCCAATCTAACTCCCATGAGACCCACCTGCATCGGGCGTCATCTGCGGAGTCTGAGGTTTTTGGCCTGGCTCGGATGCGGACTGTCCTTCGCGGCGGATCCGAGCGTGCGCGATTTGACCCCACTCATCGCGGACCTACCCGCCGAGACGGGCATGCCCGCCGTGGCCGTGGTGCTGGTGCAGGGCGGGCAGGTCAGTGGCGTCGGAGCGGCTGGAGTGCGCCGTGCGGGCGGCTCGGAAGCCGTGACGCGCGAGGACCGTTGGCATCTCGGATCCTGCACCAAATCGATGACGGCCACGCTCGTCGGCACCCTGGTGGAGGAGGGCCGCATCACCTGGGACAGCACCGTGGCTGAGCTGCTGGGATCTCGGCTCAACATGCGACCCGAGTACGAAAAAGTCACCGTCACGCAATTGCTTTCCCATCGGGCAGGAGTGCCTGGGCGGCTGCCGCGTGAGGTGTATGAGGGCATCGACTACCCCGTGCGCGTCGCCGATCTGCCGGAGCGTGATCGACTGGCTCAGCGGGCTCGTTTTGTCGAGGCGCTGTTGGCCCTGCCGCCCAGCTCGGAGCCAGGCACGACGTTTGAATACTCCAACGGGGGTTACGTCATCGTCGGTGCCATGCTGGAGGCGCTGACGGGCAATTCGTGGGAGGCCCTCATCCAGGAGCGACTCTTCAACCCCCTCGGCATGAAGAGCGCGGGTTTTGGCAACGCCGCCCGTCCAGATCGCGGTGCCGCCACGCAACCCTGGCCGCATCGCGATCATCGATCGCCCGTCTCCCCTGGACCCGGTGACGACAACAGCTGGGTGCTCGGCCCAGCGGGCACGGTGCATGCCTCGGCGGCAGATGTGGGACGCTACATGGCCTTTCACGCCACTCGCCCGCTCGGCTTGGTGCTGAAGAAAGCAGAGACCTTTGCCTATCTGCATGCCCTCCAGCCCGGCAATGCGGAATACGGTCGCGGCTGGCTGCTGGCGCGCACGCGTTGGTCTCGCGGACCCGTGCTCACGCACGACGGCTCAAACACGATGAATCACTGCAGCGTGTGGATTTCTCCAGATGACCAATGCGGGGTGGCGGCCTTCACCAACAGCGAGGAAAACGGAGGGGCCAATTGCCGCGCCGCGCTGGCTCGGGTGGTGGAAGCCACCCTGTTGAAACCCCAACCTTAGAAGAAAAAAACGTCCGTCGCTGGGCGATCAATTTTCCTGCAACACGCCCTCGCGCAGGATCAAACGCCGATCCCCCCGAGTGGCGAGCTGGGTGTCATGCGTCACCACAATGAGCGTCTTGCCACTATCCCCCACCACGCCCATGAGCATGTCCATCACGCTCGCGCCCGTGGTGGCGTCGAGGTTGCCCGTCGGCTCATCGGCAAACAAGATGCCCGGGTCATTGATCAACGCGCGCGCAATCGCCACCCGCTGCTGCTCGCCACCGGA
>JAGRPD010000490.1 GCA_020439875.1 Verrucomicrobiales bacterium | reverse complement strand
CCTTGCCGGTTCGAGTCCGGCCATCGGCACCATCTGCATCCCCGCAGATCCCCGCGCAGTTGCGGCTTGAAACCTGCGCTTTGCCCGGCAACCTACCCGCCCACGTCATGGCCTTCATCAACGAAAACTACCTCAAGCTCAAAGCCGGATACCTCTTCCCGGAGATCGCCCGCCGCGTCAAAGCCTTCACCGAAGCCCACCCCGACGGGGCCGCCCGCCTCATCCGCTGCGGCATTGGCGACGTGACCGAACCCCTCCCTCAAGCCTGCCGCGACGCCATGCACAGCGCCGTCGATGAGCAGGGCGCTCGCGAGACCTTCAAAGGCTACGGCCCGGAGCAAGGTTACGATTTCCTGCGCGAAGCCATCGCCAAAAACGATTACCAAGATCGCGGCCTCAACGTCACCGCCGATGAGATTTTCGTCTCCGACGGCTCCAAGTGCGACACCGGCAACATCCTCGACATCTTCGGCCCCGGCAACCGCATCGCCATCACCGATCCCGTCTATCCCGTCTATGTCGATACCAACGTCATGATCGGCAACACCGGCGAAGCCGACGCCAGCGGAGCCTATGACGGCCTCGTTTATCTCAAGTGCACGGCGGAAAACGGCTTCGTGCCCGCCATCCCCGATGAGCCCGTGGATCTCATCTACCTCTGCTACCCCAACAACCCCACCGGAGCCACCGCCACGCGGGATCAACTCACCGCCTGGGTCGCCTACGCCCGCCAAAACCACGCCATCTTGCTCTACGATGCCGCCTACGAGGCCTTCATCCAGGACCCCGACGTGCCGCGCTCCATTTATGAGATCGAAGGAGCCCGTGACTGCGCCATCGAGTTCCGCAGCTTCTCCAAAAACGGCGGCTTCACCGGCGTGCGCTGCGCCTTCATCGTCATCCCCAAAGAACTGAAGGGCCGCAAAAAGGACGGCACCGAGCAGCCCATTCACCCCCTTTGGAGCCGCCGCCACAGCACCAAATTCAACGGAGCCAGCTACATCGTCCAGCGCGGAGCCGCTGCCGTCTATAGCCCCGAAGGCAAAGCCCAAGTTCAGGCCCTCATCGAGCACTACATGGGCAATGCCGCCCTCCTCGTGAAGGCCTGCCAAGACGCCGGACTCGCCGTCTATGGCGGCGTCAATGCCCCCTACGTCTGGGTCCGCTGCCCCGCTGGCATCAGCAGCTGGCAGATGTTCGACAAAATGCTCCAAGAAGCCAACGTCGTCATCACCCCCGGCGCAGGCTTTGGCTCCGCCGGCGAAGGCTACTTCCGCATCAGCGCCTTCAACTCCCGCGCCAACGTCGAAGAAGTCTGCCGCCGCATCGCGGCACTTTGACCCGCATCAGGAGGGAGGGAAGGCAGCAGTTGCAGGATCCGCCAAACGTGGCTTTCAATAAGATCGTGCGCCCCCTTCTGCTGATTCCCTTCCTGCTTCCCCTGACGACCCTTGCGCAGGAGATCCCTGAGCCACCGCCTCCCGCCCGGGAGATGAGGGCCTCCTGGATCGCCACGGTGCGGAATATTGACTGGCCTTCCGACCCCGATCTGCCGCCCGCCGCCCAGCAGGACGAACTCCTCCTGCTCATTGAGCGCGCCTCTGAGCTGCGTCTCAACGCCCTGATCCTCCAAGTCCGCCCTGCGGGAGACGCCCTCTACGCCTCCCAGCTCGAGCCATGGTCCCCCTTCCTCACCAGCACCATGGGCCAGGCTCCCGATCCAGCCTGGGACCCCCTGCAATTCGCCATCGATGAGTGCCACCTGCGCGGCATCGAACTGCACGCTTGGTTCAACCCCTTCCGCGCTCTCGCCGGGGAAAAATTCCCCGCTTCACCCGATCACATCACCCGCACCCATCCCGAGTGGACGATGAAATACAACATCGACACCTGGATGGACCCCGGCATTCCCGAGATCCGCCAGCGCACCATCGATGTCCTCGTCGATGTCACCCGCCGCTACGACGTCGATGGCATCCACATCGACGACTATTTTTACCCCTACCCCGTCGCCGGATCCGATGGCAAAAACCGCCCGTTCCCCGATGACAAAAGCTACGCCGCCTATCAAGCCGCCGGCGGTCGCCTGGATCGCAGCCACTGGCGTCGTGAAAACGTGGACACCACCGTCCGCGACATCTACACCGGCATCAAGCAAACCAAGCGCTGGGTCAAATTTGGCGTCAGCCCCTTCGGCCTCTGGCGACCCGGCGTGCCCGAGGGCACTGGCGGCGGCCTCGACCCCTACGAAGATCTCGCCGCCGATTCTCGCAAATGGCTGCAGCAGGGCTGGCTCGACTACTTCGTCCCACAGCTCTACTGGCCCATCGAGCCGCCCAAACTCAGCTTCACCACCTACTACGACTGGTGGCTCACGCAAAATCCCCTGCACCGCTACGTCTGGCCCGGCATGGCCGTTGATCGCGTCGGCAAAGATCGAGGCCCCGCCGAGATCCTCCGCCAAATCAGCGCCGTCCGGCAGCGCGGAGCCAGCATGACCCCCGGCCATGTGCATTGGAATTTCGGCACCCTGGCCAAAGACGCCTACGAAGTCGGCACCCTCACCCGAGAGCGCGCCTATCAAGTCCTCGCCATCCCCCCCGCCACCCCGTGGCTCAGCCAGCTCGATCTCCCCGCTCCCGTCATCACGCCCTATCGCGATGCCGACCAGCCCCGCCTCAAGTGGGCGCACAGCGAAGCCGCCTGGCAGCCTCACACCCGCTGGTGGGTGCTCCAAGGTTTCGCTGACGGCCAGTGGACCACCCTCCAGGTCCTGCCCGGACCCATCACCGATCTCGCTTGGCCCTCCGGCCAGGCAGCCATCGCCATCCGCGCCGCCGGTCCTGGTTGGGAACTCAGTCCTCCCACCGTGCAGAAAGCCAGCGCCGACGGCGAATAATTCTCGGCCTCAAATCGCAAAAGCACCCGCCACATCCGGGTCCGTTTCACTTTCCAGCGGCTTCACGATCATCCCCGCTGCCACCGTGTTGTTGGTCTGCTCGTCCACCAGCACAAAGCTACCCGTCACCCGATTCCGCGCGTAGGCATCGCAGAAAATGGGGGCTGCCAAACGCAGCCGGATGCAGCCAATTTCATTCATGCGAAACTGCGGATCATCCTGCGTCTTCTTCAGCGTCTGAATGTCCACTTTGTACACCACCTGCTCCACCATCGCCCGCACCTCCCGCGTCGTGTGGCGCAGATAAAATCGGCTCCGCGGACGCATCGGTTTGTCCGAAAACCAGCAAATCATCGCATCCACGTTTTTCGTCGCCTCCAGCGGATGCTCCGGTTTTGCCAGCATGTCTCCCCGGCTGATGTCGATCTCATCCGCCACCTCGATGGAGTAGGACATCGCCTGCTCCGTCTCCTGCACATCGCCATCCGCCGTGTGGATCCGCGTGATCACCGTCTTCATTTCCGCCGGATAGGCGATCACCTCATCCCCCACGCGGAACGTGCCACTGGCCACCCGCCCCGCGTACCCGCGGTAGTCGTGATGCTCGTCCGACATCGGTCGAATCACCCACTGCACCGGATACCGCGCCTCCTCATGCCTTTCTCCCAGATGCACCTGCACCGTCTCCAGATGCTCCAGCAAGGTCGGTCCAGAATACCAGGGCGTGTGGCTAGAGCGCTCCACCACATTGTCGCCATTGAGCGCACTCAGAGGAATGCAGGTCACCGCCACCTCGAGTTCCAGCTCCTTGGCAAACGCCGCAAAATCCTGCCGGATCCGATCAAACACCGCCTCATCAAACCCCACCAAATCCATTTTGTTCACCGCCAGCACCACATGCTGGATGCGCAGCAAACTCGCCAAAAAGGCATGACGGCGCGTCTGTTCCACCACACCCTGCCGCGCATCGATCAGAATGATCGCCAGATCCGCCGTGGATGCCCCCGTCACCATGTTCCGCGTGTACTGCACATGCCCGGGCGTGTCCGCGATGATGAATTTCCGCTTCGGCGTCGCAAAGTAACGGTAGGCCACATCAATCGTGATGCCCTGCTCCCGCTCCGCCCGCAGGCCATCGGTCAGCAGGGCCAGATTCACATGCGCATCGCCCCGGCGTTTGGAACTCTCCTCCACCGCCGCTAGCTGATCTTCAAAGATCGATTTGCAATCATACAGCAAGCGCCCAATCAGCGTGCTCTTGCCATCATCCACCGAGCCCGCCGTCGTAAACCGCAGCAAACTCGACTCCTCCGGATTCAAAGTAACATCCATAAATTCGTTTGTCTTGAGTCTTCCAGTCTCCTGTCTGGATCAAAAATACCCTTCCTTCTTGCGATCCTCCATCGCCGTCTCCGAGCGCTTGTCATCTGCCCGCGTACCGCGCTCCGTTTGCCGTGCTGCCGCCACTTCCGCGATCACCTCATCCAGCGTCACCGCCGTGGACTCCACCGCCCCCGTGCACGTCGCATCGCCCACGGTACGAAAACGAACCGTCCGCTCCTCCACCTGATTCTTTTCATCCTCCGCCAACTGCACAAAACCCGTCTCGGCATCCAGCAATTGACCGTTTCGATCAATGATCCTGCGCTGATGACTGAAGTAGAGACTCGGCAGCGGAATCTTCTCCTGCCGCAGGTACTGCCACACGTCCATCTCCGTCCAATTGCTCAGGGGGAACACGCGGAAATGCTCTCCGAAGTGTTTGCGTCCGTTGAAGATATTCCACAGTTCAGGGCGCTGGTTTTTCGGATCCCACTGGCCAAATTCGTCCCGATGCGAAAAGAAGCGCTCTTTGGCCCGCGCCTTTTCCTCATCCCTGCGCCCACCACCCAGGCAAGCGTCAAACTCATGCTCCTCGATGGTGTCCAGCAGCGTCACGGTTTGCAGCTTGTTGCGGCTGGCCGTCGGCCCCCGCTCCTCCACCACGCGCCCTTCATCGATGCTCTTTTGCACCGAGCCCACCACCAGCTGAGCCCCCACGTCTTTCACAAACGCATCCCGGTAATCCATCGCCTCCGGGAAGTTGTGTCCCGTATCAATGTGCAGCAGCGGAAAGGGCAGCTTGGCCGGGTAAAACGCCTTGCGCGCCAGCCACGCCATCACAATGGAATCTTTGCCGCCCGAGAACAGCAGCGCCGGTTTCTGAAATTGGGCCGCCGTCTCTCGCAGCACGTAGATGGCCTCGCTCTCGAGGAATTGAAGATGGGTCAATGACATGATCAGGTGAAAAATCAGTTCCGGTCCGTGACGAGTTTCGCGTGCAACCCGCACTCGTGTTTCTCATCCCCCTTCGCGGGATCGTAATACGTCTGCTCATCCGGCAGATCGTGTTTTGCCAGGTAGGCGTTTAGCTCTTGGGAGGTCCAATCGAGAATCGGATTGACCTTCAAACAGCCAAACTTTTCATCCCACATCACCGGCTCCAACGTGGCCGCCCGCTGCGGATTCTGCTCCCGCCGCAGCGCCGTGATCCAGACCGTGGGTGCATTCTCGCGCATCGCCCGTTCAAACGGCTCCAGCTTCATCACTCGACTGAAATCCTCCACCCGTTCCAGCTGATCGGGTGTCGGCAAGGTCCCCCCATGAATCGCCTTCCAATGCTCCGCCGTCATCTGGGGCAGATACGGTCTCACATCGAGATCCAGGCGCGCTCGCGCCGCCTCCGCAAACCGATACGTCTCCGGAAGATTCGCGCCGTGATCGATCCACAACACCGGCAGCTCGGGCCGCACCCGCGTGGCCAGATGCAGGATCACCGCCTCGTAGGGGCGGAAATTCGTCGTCACCACCGCCAAGCCAGGCACCGCCTGCAAAACAACACGAATCACCTCTTCGGGATCCTTCCCCGCGACAGCAGCATTGAGCGATTCAGCTTGTATTTTCGACATGCACCCGACTATTCTCTCTTTTTCCCATCTGTAAAGTAGGTTTTTGAATTTTGACCTCTGTCGGCGGTTTTGATGGAGGAAATTGCGGTGCCTCGCACGAGCCAGCGACGTCCGCCCATAGGCCATCACCGGGCGGATGTCGTTTCGAGTGGCACGAAACATTTGCTGAACAAAGTCAGTTCCGGTAACGTCTGCCTTGTTCGTGAAACGGCGTCTCCAATCCATCGGACTCGTCGTGCTGCTGATCCTCATGCTCGGCAGCACGGGTCGCGCATGGGTGCGTGGAT
>JAGRPD010000489.1 GCA_020439875.1 Verrucomicrobiales bacterium | reverse complement strand
GTCATCGCCGCCACCAATCGCGATCTCGCCGGTATGGTGGAGGAGGGCACCTTCCGCGAGGATCTCTACTGGCGGCTCCGCGTTGTGACGCTGCACATGCCGCCGTTGCGCGATCGGAAAAGCGACATCCCCGTGTTGGCGGACCATTTTCTCCAGGATCTGGCCGAGGCCAACGGCAAGCCGGAGAAACCTCTGGGCGATGACGTGATGCCCGCGCTGATGAACTACAACTGGCCCGGCAACGTGCGCGAGCTGCGCACGGTCATCGAGCACGGCGTGGTGATGAGCAACAGCTCCCGCATCATGCTGAAGCATCTGCCCGGCTACCTCAGCCACGCGCCGGGTGGTATGGGCCTGCGCGCGCCCTCGGTACCTGCGGGCAGCGGCAGGGCGGAGACTCGGCGGCGGACGGAGGCTGCCGCAGCCGCCGACGTGTCGGGTCTGGATCTGGAGAGCGCGGAAAAGCAGCTCATCCAGGAGGCACTGGGCCGCACCGGAAACAACCGCACCGAGGCCGCAGACCTGCTCGGCATCAGCCGCCGCACCCTCCAGCGCAAGCTCAAGGAAATGGGATTGGTGCGGTCGCATACGAAGCGGAAATCCTCATGAAGCCGGGGCAAGTCGGTGTCTTTTCCGCCATGGCCCTGGTCGTGGCCAACATGGTCGGGACAGGCGTCTTCACCTCGCTCGGCTACCAGCTCGAAGCGATTCCCTCTGCCTTTCCCATCCTCCTGCTCTGGGCGGTGGGCGGCGTACTGTCACTCTGCGGCGCGCTGTGCTACGCGGAGCTGGTGACGATGATGCCGCGCTCAGGCGGCGAATATCATCTGCTGCGCGAGGCCTATCACCCGCTCGTCGGATTTCTCGGTGGTTGGGTTTCCATGGTGGCTGGATTTGCTGCGCCCATCGCCCTAGCAGCCATGGCTTTTGCGGGCTACATGGAGGCGCTCGGCCTGCAGGCAGATCCGCGCTGGATCGCAGCGCTGCCGGTCATCGGGGCAGCGGTGGCGCTGCTGGGACGGACGGAATGGGTGGGGCACCTGCTGGGCGGATTGACGATATTAAAGGTGGCCCTCATCACGATCTGCATCGTCGGAGCCATCGGCTGGGCCTCTGGACCCGCGACCTCGCTGCGCCCCGTCGCGGGCGACCTGGAGCGGATCACCAGCGCGGGATTTGCCACCTCTCTGGTCTATGTGATGTACGCCTACACCGGATGGAATGGTGCCGCCTACGTGGCGAGTGAACTGAAGCATCCCCAGCGCACCGTACCCTGGGCGCTGCTGGGCGGCACCCTGCTGGTGATGCTGCTCTACCTAGGGCTCAATGCCGCCTTCCTCGCGCGCGCGCCTTGGGGGGAATTGAAGGCGCAGCCGCAGGTCGCCATGGCCGCCGCCCAAGCCATCTTTGGCCAGAGTGGCGGACGGTGGATGAGCGGTCTGATCGCCTTTGGTCTGCTCTCGATGATCACCGGACTCACCTGGGCCGGATCCCGCGTCATTCAGCGCATGGGGCAGGACTGGAGCCGACTGCGCTGGCTGGCGCAGGGCAATCGCTGGCAGGCACCCAGCCACGCCGTGCTGCTGCAGCTGGGCATCGCGCTGGTGCTCATCATCACCGGCACCTTCGATCAGGTCCTCAACTACGTGGAGGCCCTGCTGCTGCTCAGCTCCCTGCTGGCCGTTTTCGCCGTCGTCTGGTTGCGCTGGCGGCGGCCCACCGCAGCACGGCCCTTCCGCGTCCCGCTCTACCCGCTACCGCCCTTGCTGTTCTCCGCCGCCACTTGCTACATGCTGTTTCACCTCCTCCACCAGCGACCTGCCGAGCTGTTGTGGGGTGCCGCGACCTTGATCCTCGGTCTCGCGCTGTATCTCGCCGTGGCCTACCGAGGCAGCGCAAAGCCAGCGCCTTGACTCCCCTCGACGTCACGCGCCACCGCCACGCATCACCCGCCGCAGCCGCAGCCTCCGCACCGCCAGGCCGCCGACCCACACCAGCACGAACAGCGCGCTGCTGCACACCACCATGGCCCCTGCCGCCGTGCAGTTCAGCCACACCGCCAGATGCATGCCCAGCACCGCCGCCGCCGCCGCATGCACCACCGTCCACACCATGCGGATGGAGAGACGATCGCTCAACTCCGCCGCAAACATCGGAGGCACGATGAGCATGGCCACCGGCAAGATGGCACCAACGGATTCAAACACACTGACCACCACCAAGGCCAGCCCGCCCATCAGCCCGTAGTGCCAAGCCTGCGTGCGCATGCCCAGCGCGCGCGCCAGCCCGGGATCAAAGGACGTGAGCAGTAGCTCTTTGTAAAAAAAAGCGATCCCTGCCACCAGCACCCCCACCAGCAGCAGCAGGCGCAGCACCGGCCCCGGCATCTCCACCGGCGTCCACCCTCCGATCTGAAGCGGCGGCTCGATGGCCACCCAAGTCATCTCTCCGTATAACACGCAATCCGCATCCAAATGAATGCTGCCCTGAGCCTCCAGCACACTCATCATCGCCACCCCCAGCGCGAACAACGTGGTGAACACAATGCAGATGGCCGCATCCGGTTTGATCCGTGAGTGCCGATGAATCAGCTCGATCAAAGCCACCGTCACCAGCCCCGCTACCAGCGCACCCAGCATCGAGGCCCAAAGCGCCGTCGTACCCGTGATCGCAAACGCCGCCACGAGTCCCGGCAAGATGCTGTGACTGATCGCATCTCCCACCAAAGCCAAACGCCGCAGCAACAAATAGTGACCGATCAATCCGCACGCCGTTGTCACCAAAAAACCCGTCGCCACGATCCAGATGGTGAGATCCACATCCTCTCGCCAAGGTGTTAGAAACACCGTCTCCCAGCTGAATTCCGGAATCAAATCCGTCATAACATGCCTCCCGCCTCCGTGTCGCGTGGCGTCACCCGCGCCCCACGTTGAATGTCCGCCAGACCCGGGATCAATTTCCCGTGGGGATCTCGCCGCGCGTAGTTGAGCTGCTTTTCCAGCTGCATCACCGTCGCCTCACTCAGCAGGTGCTCCACACTCTCCGCATCATCGTGCACATGATCCGCTGCGTATTGCGCAGAGCGCGTCAAATACAGCTCCCAGAGCCGGTGATTGCGCACGATCTCACAGGCCCGCTGCCAACCCGCCGGCGTGAACGACACCACGCTGCGGTCCGCTGCCACCGTCACCAGACCGTGGCGTTCGAGTTCTCTCAGCGCCGCGTGCATTTCCTCCAGCGTCTGCCGCCGCCGCTCCGCCAGCTCGCGCACCGAGATTTGCTCCGTGATGAAGCTGCATTGCTCCAACGCGTGATACATCGCCTTCAGCAGATTTTCTCGCCGCACCCGCGCCGCCTGACAGCGCTCCCGCCACCACCGCGTCAACCATCCGTGACGCGGAGCAAACAAAAACGCCGCCGCAAAAATCGCCGCCGCCGACAACACCATGAAGGGCCCCGTCGGCAAGTTCGAGCCCGCAAACGAAAAGAACGCCCCGCTCGCCGCCGCCATCACCCCGAACGCCGCGCCCAACAGTACCATCAGGCTCAAACGATCCGTCAGCAAATAGGCCGCCGCCGCAGGGATCACCAGCATCGCCGATACCAGCACGATGCCCACCGCTTGCAGCGCCGAGACAATCGCAAACGCCAGCAGCAGCATCAGACTGTAGTGCAACGCCTGCACCGGCAGCCCGATGGAGCGCGCAAACCCTGGATCAAAACTCGTCACCCGATACTCCTTGAAGAGCAACGTCACCGCCATCGTCACCGCCACTGCCACCACCGCCAGCAGCATCACATCCTCCCGACCCAACGCCGCCGCCTGCCCAAACATGAACTTATCCAAGCCGCTCTTGCTCGAGCCCGGCAGATTTTGAATCATCGTGAACAGACAGATCCCGATCGAAAAAAACGCCGCCAGCACAAACCCCAACGCCGCATCTTCCTGATGCCGCGTCGTGCGCCGCAGCAGCTGCACCGTGCCCGCCCCCAGCAGACCCGCCAGCGTGGCCCCGATGAAAATGGCCACCGGATCCTTGCTCAAATGCCAGAGAAATCCCAGCGCCACACCCGGCAGCACCGCGTGAGAAAGCGAGTCACCCATCAGCGCCAACTTCCTCACCACCAAAAACGCACCCATCATCCCGCAGCACCCCCCCAGCAGCATCGAGCCCAGCAACGCGTCCCGCAAAGACGCATCTTGAAACGTGAAAAACCGCGCCGCCCGCTGCGCAAAGTCCGTGTCCACCAGCTCGCTGATCCGCGCCGCCTGCGCCGCCGTCGGCAGCAGCAGCAGCAGCCCCCCAAGCACCAGCATTTGCCAGCCGCTGGCCGTGCTTATGCGTTTTTTCTTGCTCCCACTCATCGCCGATCCGAATCCAAAGCCGGCCTACGTGCCATCGCCTGAGCCACATCATCCAGCAGCGTCAACCGCCCGCCATACGTCGCCTGCAGCACCTCCGGCGTGAACACCTCCACCGTGTCCCCATACGCCACCAGCCGCATGTTGATCAGGATCAGTTGGTCGAAGTAACTGCGCGCATTCGCCAAATCATGATGCACCACCAGCAGCGTCTTGCCCTGCTCCCGCAGTTCCTGCAGCACCGCAATGATCGCCGCCTCCGTCGCCGCATCCACCCCGACAAACGGCTCATCCATCAAATACAAATCACTCTCCTGCGCCAGCGCCCGCGCCAGAAACACCCGCTGCTGCTGTCCGCCAGAGAGATTGCCAATTTGCCGATTCGCCAACGGCAGCATTTGCACCTTGTCCAGACATTGCATCGCAATCTCCCGATCCCGCGCCGTCGGCCGCTGAGCCAGCCGCAGATGCCCGTAGCGCCCCATCAGCACCACATCCATCACACTCACCGGAAAGTCCCAATCCACCGACTCCCGCTGCGGCACGTAACCCACCCGCTTGCAATTCTCACGGTAGCTTTTGCCAAACACCTTCACCCAACCACCCGCCACCGGAGCCAGGCCCAGCACCGCCTTGATCAGCGTCGATTTGCCCGCCCCATTGGGTCCCACAATGCCCACCATCTTTCCCGACGGCACCGCCAGATCGATTCCGTAAAGCACCGGCTTCTTGTGATAAGCCACCGTTAGATCATGCAATTCCAGGGCCGATTCCATAACACTCATCCAATCATTTCAACGCCTCCACCACCGTCTCCACATTCGCCCGCACCATGCCCTCATAGGTACCTGTGTCCCAGCCAAATCGCATCTCCCCCGGAGCACCCATTGCATCCGAAAACAGCTCACCCCCGATGCGCACTCCCGCATCCTTTGCCACCCGCCGCATCGCTTCCGGATTCACTGTGCTCTCCACAAAAATCGCCCTGACACCCTGCGCACGAATGAAATCCACCAGCGATGCCACATCACCCAGCGCCGCTTCCGAAACCGTAGAGACCCCCTGCAAACCCACCACTCGAAGCCCATAGGCACGCCCAAAGTAATTGAAGGCATCATGACTGGTGATCAGCACTCGATTTTTCGGTGGGATCTGACTCACCTCCGCCTGCACCCAGGCATGCAGCGCCTCCAACTCCAGCTGCAGCTCCGCCCCACGCCGCGCATACTGCTCCGCCCCCGCCGCATCCACCGCACTCAACCCCCGCACCATCACCGGCACCGTCTGCGCCCAAAGGCTCACGTCAAACCACACATGCGGATCGTAGTGCCCCTCAAACGCCGCCGGAGCCAGCAGCTGCTCCCGATCCATCGCCTCCGTCACCGCATAAACCGCCCGTCCCGCGCCCCCCAACTTCGCCAGCACCTCCGTCATCCGCCCCTCCAGCTTCAGCCCACTGTAAAAAATCACGTCCGCTCGCAGCAGCGCCGCCGCATCTCGCGTCGTCGCCTTGTAAAGATGCGGATCCACGCCCGCCCCCATCAGCTGCACCACCTCCACCCGCTCTCCACCCACGCGACGCACCAGATCCGCAATCATCCCCGTCGTCGCCACCACACGCACCTCCGCTGCGCGAGCCTCGACGACCCCCAACAAGAGCAGGCAGCAAAGGAAAAATCGCATCACCATGAAGGGCTAGGACACAAAGCATCCACCAACTTAGCCCGATCTCATTCGCACAAACCGCCGACCCTGCAAGAAAAAAGTTAGTCCAGGCTAAAAAGTCCAATCTCTTCAAAACCGCGATTGCCACCCGCTCCACGACCGGCTACCATCAGCCTCGATGCCCGCCAAACGCCAGGAACCCACCACTCACCTGCACTCCCCCGCAGTCGAGGACTACCTGGAACAGATTCACAATTTGATCGAATCCAAAGGCTACGCCCGCGTCGTGGACATCGCCGCCGGCCTTGGCATATCCCAAGCCAGCGTCACCAACATGATTCAGCGCCTTGATGCCGAGGGCTACGTCATTTACGAGCGCTACCGCGGCGTGGTCCTCACCGAAGAAGGTCGCCGCATCGGAGCCGCCATCGTCGAGCGCCACGACATCCTGACCCGCTTCTTGGCCGGCTTCGGCCTCGACGCCGCCACCGTGCATCACGACGTCGAAGGCATGGAGCACCACATCAGCCGCCAGACCCTCCAAGTCTTCACCGTCATAACGCGCGAGCTGGAGAGCAATCCCGAGCTTCTCCGCAAACTCAAACGCCGCCTCAAAACCCTCCGCTGATCGAGTCACCCCGTCCGAGCCGGGAAAATTTAAGCAATGAGTGTTCAAATCACCGTAGCCTGACTCTCCAGAGTCGGGCTTCGCCGCTGCCCATCGACGTTCTCTCTCCCAATCCACGCCGTCCCGCTCACCACGCAC
>JAGRPD010000488.1 GCA_020439875.1 Verrucomicrobiales bacterium | reverse complement strand
CCACCAATCCGCGAAGTCGGGCTAGACGTACTTGCCGGATTCGCTCCGCAGCAAGACACGCTGCATGATCCACTTGCCGCTCTTCACGCAGTTTTTTCAATTCTCCGAAATCACCAACCTCGCAAACTGGCGCAGCAGTGAGGGACCGATCTCCGTGTTGTAGCGGATGGTGACCTCCTCGATCTGGGCATCGATGGGATCTGCGCCGACCTCGACACCATTGACCGCGCTCCAGCTTCCCGGTGCCAGGGTATTGGAAAACTCGACCACGTAGGTCAGACCACGCGCCGCGTGATCGATCCGACGGCGATATTGCACCTCGAAATACGAGTTGCCCAAATCATCCGTGACCTGCATCACCGGTCCCAGCAGCGAGATGGCGTCATCCGAGAAAATGTCGCCGCCCGTGGCATACTCGTAGAACTGGCTGAAGGGATCGCCGTCCGTATTGGCGGTCGCTTCGCGGTTCTCAGCGGAGAGGTTGAAAAAGTCGCCGATCCATCCCGCAAAGCTCGGACCATCACTGGCGCTGAATTGCATCTGGTCAAAGGTCGTGGCCTGCCCGTCAAACACGGTCAATCGCATCTTGTAATAACCATCCTTGCTCACCAAAACCCTCTGCGGCACGCCATCTCCATCTGGCAGGCTGAAACTCGCCCCCGCCCCATCAGGCTTCTCGAGCACGATCCAATTCGGAACCGCAGTACCCGCTCCACCATCATCGGACAGACTCGCTGTTAGATCGACCAGTCGAGACAGGAGCCCAGGCAGGTCAGGTCCCGCATCCACGCTGGCGGCGATGTTTCCATAGGCATACAGAGCACCGATCTCGTCGATCGAAAGCACCCGGCCGTTGAAGTAATGAAATTCGTCGATGATTCCGGCAAACGGATTGCCATCGCCATTGCTGTTGCCGGTGTGCAATTTCGTCGATGCACGCATCGCACCCAAGCCGCAGTTGCCACTGTGACCGAGCAATTCCGAGGCATATCCGGCCGCGACCATCCGGCCATTGAGATAGAGCTTCAGGCCATCCACCGCAGCGAGCGCACCTGCCTGCACATTCAGTTCCATCACCACATGATGCCAGACGTCCCGTGCAATCGGCGCACTCAGGAAGGTACTATCCCAACCGAGCGTGCCGTTGTTCCACCCGCCCACGTAGAGCGTGTCGCCCGCCAGATACACATTGAGCCCGCGTGAACTACCCCCTTCTTCGTAGAGCATCTCCGTCCCACCCGTGCCGGTGGCCGCCGCCTTGAACCAGAAGGCGATGCTTTTCCTCGTGTGCGAATTGCTCGTGTTGATTGATGACGCATTGGGCACCTCCACCACGTCATCCACGCCATCAAATTGCAGCGCCGATCCCGCGATGCCCGGCACCCAAACCGCGCCGCCGGTAATGGGCGCATCCTGATCGCCGCCGATGGCATCACCCGCAGTCGTTCCCGCGTTTTCATTGAGGCTGTAATAAATCACTTCGCTGGCCGTCGAGGGATTGGATGGACTCGCGATGCCCGCGTGCACGCACACCGGCAGCGCCGTGCTCACCCGCCCGTCATCGATGCCGAGTCGCAGCTCAAAAAATCCTGGCGCAGCCATTTCCACCCAACTGGCCGCTGCGGTGGTGTTTCCAAAAGTCGCCTGACCCGCCGGACCCGAAAAAACCGACCACGCACCGCCTTCCGTCGCCGATCCACTGAGGAGAAGTCGAGTGGTCGGCGGCAGCACGATGGCCCGATCCAGATCGGCCATTCCCGTGATGGAGAAGCCGGGCGCAGGATTTTCCCAGGCCGCTAGCTCCGCGATTTCATAGGGCGTCAGTGCGCGATTGTAGAGATGGAAGGCATCGATGGAGCCGGTGAAGGCATCGCCAATGCCGTTGCTATTGCCGTCGTGATAGCGGGTGTCCCCATTTTTGGCACCGATCCCGATGGGAGACGAGTGGGCATTGATCGCCGCACCGCCTCCCGATCCGATAGGGGCACCGTCCAGATAACCCCGGAAAGCACCCGGTTGCAGCGTTGTCGCAGCGTCGGCATCAAGCACCAAGGCGGCATGATGCCAACCCGTATCGGTCAGCGGAGCACTCAGGAAAGTCTCGACCCAGCCATTCTCACCATTGTTCCAACCGCCCACCCAGAACACCCCGTTGTGCAGATAAAAATTTAGCCCGCGCCCCGTGCCACCTTCCTCGTAGAGCACCTGTTTCGCCGTGGACGTGGGGTTCGATGCCTTGAACCAAAGCGCCACCGTCCGCAGCCCCTGGGTGGATTCATTGATGTCGGGTGAGTTGGCCACCACGACGTAATCTCCCGCACCATCCAGCACCAGGGCGCCGCCAGCCACCGCATCGGCACTGCTCCAAACCGGATTTCCCGTGAGCGTTCCCGGATTGTCACCACCCGCTGAATCTCCCGCCGTGCTGCCTGTGCCTTCATCCAGCGTGTAGCGCACAATCTCACCGGTCCCGTCAGGAAAGGTGCCACCCGCCACACCCACCGCGACCCACTGCTCAGCCGTGCCCTCATTGGCTCCGTCCCACGCGACGAAGGCCAGTCGATACAGCCCTGGCGCTCCAAAAAAGGCCATCGTCTCAAAACCCGACGGCGGATCAAACCGCACCGAACCACCCACCGGAGCCTCCAGCACTCGCCAGGTGCCCTGCAGGGCCTGCGGCAGTCCGTCATCACTCGCCTGCCCTTCCAAGGCCAAACCCACACCCGATGGAATGCCGACCTGAGATAGAGCGGGCGTCACCATGCTCGCCGTCGGCCCGGAATCACCGTCATCGGCGAGGTTCACGATTGCGGAAGCTTCCAGACCGAAGATCGAATAGGCCGCATCCGTTTGCAGCGTCAGCACCACGGTCTCAGTGGGCTCCACCAAATAATCATCCAGCACCGTGACGTCGATGTCGGCAAAACTTTGTCCGTCCGCCAGGGTCACACTCGAGCCGAGTGCCTGATAGTCCGCCCCCGAACTCGCCGATCCGCCCACCGAATACAGAACCGTCAGCGCGCCCGTCGTCGAGCCATAGCGACGAACGCGGAACTGCCCGGGATTGGACGGCTCGGCCGCGTCGGCATCCGTGGCCGTGATCCCCACGGCATCCGCATTCACTACCGTGACGGAGGCGGTGCCCGAGGTACTGCCCTGAGTCGCCGTCACAGTGAACGGACCGCCGACAGTGGTCGCGGAAAAAAGGCCACCCGTTGAGATGCTGCCACCGCCGGTGACACTCCAGGTGGGGGAATAGGCCGTCGCCGAGCCCGTGCTATCGTAGGCCGTGGCCGTGTAACCGACCGAGGCACCGATCGGCACCTCCACCTCATACGGCACCACCTCCACCACCGTGCCGCCACCGCCGGACCACGCTTCGTTGGCATGAAAATCCATGCCGAAAGCCCCGAGCGAAGTCACCACTACGGGATTGGTGAACTGCGGCGTGAAGGTCAGCCCCGCCTTATCCGCCGTCACCGTAACATTGCCGAGCGCCAACCCGGGCAGGACGTAGCTGCCGTCACTATCACTCCACGTCTGCACGCCCCCGCCGCGTAGGAACACACCCTCCACCCCGCGCCCGCCCTGCGTCACTCGGCCACGGATGATGCCCGAGTCCGTCGGACTACCCACCCGGATGACCACCGACTCGGTCGCCTTCCCTCCCTTCATGTCGGACACCTCGACGCGCGCCACATAGAACCCCGCGTTGCTCCAGTTCTTAGTGCGGGTCGGCAGGTTGAGCTGGCCGTTCTGGTTGGTGTTGTCCCCCATGTCCCAGTGATA
>JAGRPD010000487.1 GCA_020439875.1 Verrucomicrobiales bacterium | reverse complement strand
AATCTCTCGGGATTGAGTGGGACGACGATTGTTGAAGCGCGGGAGCTGGAGCGGATGATCCCACACTGCCGTTTCGGGCGGCTATTGCTCGCCCTCCTGAAAGCGGAGTCGGATCGCTGCGTTGTCTTTCGGACCATGCCTCGCCTGATCCTCGCTCTCTGTTTGCTTCTCGCCGCTGCGGCTCCTGCTGCCCAACCCAATTTCATTTTCATCCTCGCGGATGACATGGGCTATGGCGATCCCGAGTTTGCTGGTGGGTTGGCGCGCACGCCGCACTTGAACCGGTTGGCAGATGAGGGACTGCGATTCACGGATGCGCACACGACGTCGGCGGTGTGCACGCCGACGCGGTACGGCATCGTGACAGGTCGCTACAACTGGCGGTCTCCGCTGAAGTCGGGCGTGCTGTGGGGAGAGTCCGAGCCGTTGATCCCGACCAGCCGGACCACGGTGGCGAAGTTTCTTCAAGATCGCGGTTATGCGACCTGTGTGATCGGCAAATGGCACCTGGGTCTGGGATGGAAAAAGCTGGATGCGCCGCGTCAGGCGGATTCTGGCCCGACGGAGGGTCCCGGTTGGGACATCGACTACACGCAGAAGGTGGAGGGCGGGCCGCTGGCACTGGGGTTCACCCACGACTTTTTGTATCCGGCCTCGCTGGACATGCCGCCCTACGTGTACCTGCGGGACGATCAGCCGGTGGGGGTGCCGACGGTGACCAAGGCGTTCAAAACACCGAATCGGCCAGGTCCTGCGACGGCGGATTTCGAGGCGGAGGCTTGCCTGCGGGATTTTGCGCGGGAGGCGCGGGCGTTCATTGGGCAGTCGGTGCAGGCCAAGCAGCCGTTTTTTCTGTATCTGCCGCTGACCAGTCCGCACACGCCGATCGTGCCGACGGCGGAGTGGCAGGGAAAATCAGGCCTCGGGGACTATGGAGACTTTTTGATGGAGACGGATTGGGTGGTGGGTCAGGTGCTGGCGGAGCTGGACGAGCGGGGGCTGGCAGAGGACACGGTGGTGGTGTTCACGTCGGACAATGGCTGCTCCCCAGCGGCGGACATTCCGGCGCTGGAGGCGCAGGGGCATTACCCCAATGCGCCCTGGCGCGGCCATAAGGCGGACATCTTCGATGGCGGCCACCGGGTGCCTTTCCTGGTGCGCTGGCCGGCGCTGGTGAAGAGGGGGGAGGAGTGCGCGCACACGGTGTGCACGGCGGATTTCTTTGCGACGGCGGCGGATGTGCTGGGGGTGAAGACGGAGATCCCAGAGGATGCGGCGGAGGATTCGTTTTCGTTTCTGCCGCTGCTGGAGCAGCCGGATCGGCAGGAGGGCACGCGGCCTTTTGTGATCCATCACTCGATCAATGGCTCCTTCGCGATCCGTCAGGGGCCGTGGAAATTGTGCCTGTGCCCGGACTCGGGTGGGTGGTCCGATCCGCGTCCGGCGAAGAATGCGAAACAGCGGGAAGAGGCGGCGGGACTGCCTCCGGTGCAGCTTTTTAAAATCGCGCAGGATCAGAAGGAATCGCGGAATCTGGAAGCCGAGGAACCCGAGCGGGTGCAGGCGATGGTGGACCTGCTGCTGGGAGCCATTCGCAATGGCCGGACGACGCCCGGTGCGCCGCAAACCAACGAAGGCTGGCCCAAAACAACGCCGCAGGTGGTGCTGCAGCGCTTTCCCGCGTTGGGCGGAGAGTGAGCGAGACGGAGGCTTACTGCGGGGGGCGGCCGCTCGCCGGCGAGTCTCCCTCAATGAAGAGGCGCGGGGGCGGGCCGAGCCGGATGGGCAACTCTTCGGGGCCTTCCTCGATGGGTTCGACGACCTCTGCCTTCAAAGCTTGGGTGCCGTCGTCATTGACGGCAACGGCGCGGCGCAGGGGCTGAATGGAGTTGTATGGATCCGCTCCGAGGATGGTGAGGCCGCGCATGCGGACCGGTTCGACGTGCTGGTAGCGGCCATCATCCACGAGGGAGAGGCGGGCGTCACCCCCGGTGAGGCGGGCGATGCCGATGCGGCTGAAGGCGGCGATGTCGTGCTCCAGGCCCTCGCTGCGGTGCTCGGTGCAGTAGGCGTCAAAGCGGGCTCCGGGGCGGATGTACTCGGTGTAGGTGGCTTTGACGGAGCGCTCTTTGCCGTCCTCGCCCTTGCGTTTTTCATAGCAGAAGTCGGTGGCGCGCATGCCGCTGACTTGGCAGAGTTCGATGCGTTCGGCATCGGGCGGGGGCTGGATGGGGGTGCCTGGGAAGCGTGGGGCTCCGTCGTTCATGATGTCCACCCAGATGGGCAGGGCGATTCGGTTGGAGTAGGCGTTGACGTAAATCATCTTTTGTTTGTCGAAACCCACCCAGACGCCGGTGGTGATGCCGGTGCCGTAGCCGACGAACCAGAGGTCTTTGAACTCGTAGTGGGTGCCGGTTTTGCCCGCACAGGTATAGTCCCCCAACTCGTACTCGGTGACGGCAGGCTTGCCGGTGCCTTCATGCAGGGCATCGACGAGGCAGGAGTGGGTCTGATAGGCGGCGATGGGGTCCATGGCAGGGACAGGCTGATGCTCCTCTGCTGGGATCTGGAAGACGGGTTCACCGCGAGCGTCGGTGATGCGCTGGACGAGAGTGAGCTTGGGGGCGCGGGTGCCGCCGTTGGGAAAGGTGGAATAGGCCAGGCACATTTCGTCGAGTTCCAACTCGCTGGTGCCGAGGAAGGCGGAGGGATAGTCTCGCAGGGGGGAGGCGATGCCCGAGGCAGCGCAGAGTTCTTTGACCGCCATGAGTCCGGCCTGCCAGGGGTAGAGGTCGGGCTGAGGGGGATCGAGGGTGGCTTTGATTTCCTCACCCAGCATGTCGCCCAGGCGGACGGTGGCGGCGTTGCGAGAGCGGACCAGGGCCTCCCGCAGGGTGATGGTGGTCATCTTCCACTGGGAGTCTTGTTCGGCCCCCCACTCACCGAGAATGCCCTTCAGACCGCCGATCATGACGCGCTGGTTGTTGATCGGTGCGTCTTCGACCTGGGAGCCGGGGAAAAGATTGGGCGTGGAGAAGGCGGCGGCAAAGACAAAGGGGGTGAAGGCCGTGCCGGTGGGGCGGCGGGAGTAAAAGGCGCGGTTGTATTGGCTATCGATGAAGTCGCGCCCGCCGACCATGGCGAGCACGGAGCCGGAAACGTTGTCGATGACGAGGGCGGCCCCTTGCAGGTACTCCGGGGCGGGTTTGGGCTCTGAGGGGCTGATGAGGCCGTCGTTGAGCTTCGACCGGTAGTCCTTCATCAGGGCTTTGTACTGAGCGTGTGTTTGATGCTCGTAACCTTCGTGCTTTTCGACTTCCAGCAGGCGAGCTTGCACGGCTTGCTCGGCTGTTTGCTGGAGTTCCTTGTCGATGCTGGTGTAGATCTGAAAGCCGCCGATGGCCGCTTTTTCCTCCCCGAGACGGTCCACCACCTCCCGCCGGACTTCGGCGAAGATGTAGCTGAGGCGCGGATCACCCTCCTGCGGGGCGGTGATGAGGGGGCTCTTTTTCAGCTCGGTGGCCTGCTGCCGAGTGATGTAGCCTTCGATGGCCATGCGCTCGAGCACGTAGTTGCGCTCCTTGATCGCGCGCTCGGGATGGCGCAGGGGTTGGATGTTGTTGGGGCTCTTGATGAGACCGCAGATGGTGGCGGCCTCTTGGATGCTGAGGTCCTTGGCGGGTTTGCCAAAGTAGCCGTTGGCGGCGGCTTCGACGCCGTAAAATCCGCCGCCAAAATAGATGCGGTTGAGGTAGAGTTCGAGGATCTGGGCTTTGGTGAAGTTTTCCTCAATGCGCTGGGCCACGTAGATCTCCAGGATCTTGCGGCGGTAGCTGCGCTCGCGCAGATTGAAGGTGTTGCGCGCCAACTGCTGGGTGATGGTGCTGGCTCCCTGGTTGATCTCGCGCGCCTTCATGGCCTCGATCGCTGCCCGCGCCATGCCGAAGTAGTCGGCACCGTTGTGCTCGTAATAGCGGGAGTCCTCCTGCGACACGAGGGCGTCGATGAGGTGCTGGGGGATCTCCGCCAGCTTCACCGGCGTACGATTGAGCATGTAAAGCCGAGACAGCTCCTGCCCATTGCGATCATAGATGATGCTGGCGGCTTCCAGATTTCGCAGCTGGGTGAGGTCAAATTCCTCCGCCTGCTTCTTCAGGGGCGCGACCATGAAGCTGAAGGCTGCAAAGGCGGCGATGCCCAGCACGATCATCAGGGCAAACAGGGCTTGAAACCAGCTGCGCTTGTAAAACGGAACTTTCAGACCGGAAGGGCCGCGCCAGCCGCTTTCTTGTTGGATTTCGAGTTTGTCGCGTGACATGGGTGTGGGGACGGCAGTCACCGCCCGAAGGTGCCTACGATAGTCTCATTGCGGGCGCGCTGCCACCGGATTCCCACACGCATGCCAGAGGCCACGGATTTTTCTCAACCGCTGAATCGGGAGCTGCAAGCGGCGTATGGCGGCGTGCTGCCGTGGCGGCAGGTCATGGAGCTGGCGCTGTATCATCCCGAGTGCGGTTACTATGCCGGGCGGCCACGGCGGTTGGGACGGAGCGGCGATTTTTACACGGCGGTCAGTGTGGGGTCGCTCTACGGCGAGTTGTTGGCGCGGCAGGCGGCTGCTCTGTGGGAGGCGGAGGATCGGCCCGACTCGTGGTGGCTGGCGGAGCAGGCAGCGCATGATGGCCAGCTGATGGCGGATGTGCTGGCCGGTCTGAGCCAGGTCTGTCCCGATCTCCGAGAACGGGTGCAGGTGGTCCTGGTGGAGCCGCAATCCGGCTATCAGGAGGCGCAGGCGGGGCAGCTGTCGGCGCTGGATTTTCCTTTGGAGCGGGTGCATTGGCTGCCTGATGTGGCGGCGCTACCAGCAGGCTCGGGTTTTTTTTGGGCCAATGAATTGCTGGATGCGCTGCCCGTGCACCGGGTGATCCGCTGGCAGGGTGCGTGGTGGGAGCAGGGTGTGACGGCGGCCGGGGAGGGCTGGGCCTGGGCGCGGCTGCCGATCACCGAGCCAGCGTTGCAGGCCGAGCTAGCCGCTTTACCGACGGACGCTCCCGATGGCTGGGCCACCGAGATCCCGCTGGCCATGCGAGCCTGGGTGGAGGACCTGGGGCGGGCGGATTTTCAAGGTGCAGTCTGGATCGCCGACTACGGCCTGGATGCGGAGGATTACTGGTCACTCGATCGTCCCGATGGCACCCTGCGGCGCTACCTCGCGCATCGCACCGATGGGCAGGTGCTGGAGGCGCTGGGTCAGGCGGACCTCACAGCGCACGTGAATTTCTCCCGGCTGCGGCAGTGGGCGGAGGCCGCAGGCCTGCGGGTGCGGTTCGATCAGGACCAGGGCCGCGCGCTGACCCACCTCGCGGAGCCGTGGTTGCGGAGCTTGGAGGGTCGGCCTCCAGATGGTGCCACTGCTGCTCGGCTGCGTCAGTTTCAGTCGCTCACTCATCCCGCTCACATGGGAAAAAAATTCCGCATCCTGCTGCTGGATCGCCCGGGATGATGGCCCTCCGAGGTGCCGCTCAGAGATTGCAATGCGCCGGGGATCGCGCCACGGTGAGGCATGCTCAAAATCGGACTCATCGGTTGTGGAAAAATGGGAGGAGCCCTGCTGCGGGGTGTGGCACAGGCCCTCCAGCCAGGCCAGGAAATGCAGGTGACCCTCTGTGACGCCGTGCCCGCAGCGGTCGAGGCCCTGCAAAAAAGCCTGCCCATGCCCGCCCAATCCGCTCAGCCCTTGGCGACCGCCGAGGCAAGCGATGTCGTCATTCTCGCCGTGAAACCCGCCGACATGCCCGCCCTCTGCCAATCTCTCGCCGCAGCTTCCGGCACGCGGCTTTACCTCTCCATCGCAGCCGGGGTGAAGCTGGCCGATTTGGAAAGCTGGCTGGGCGGTCCACAGCGAGTCATTCGCGTCATGCCCAACACCCCCGCTCTCGTCGGAGCGGGAGCCGCCGCCTTTGCCCGCGGAGGCCAAGCCACAGATGCGGATGCCGCCGTGGCGACGCAGATTTTTGGCAGCGTCGGTACGGTGACGGAGGTGCCAGAAAAGCTGCTCGACGCCGTCACCGGTCTCTCCGGCAGTGGCCCAGCCTATGGCTACACGGTGATCGAAGCCCTGGCGGACGGCGGCGTACTGATGGGCCTGCCCCGCGCCGCCGCGTTGGAGCTGGCCGCGCAGACCGTGCTCGGTGCGGCGCGCATGGTCTTGGAGACAGGCCTTCATCCCGCCGTGTTGCGAGATCAGGTCACCAGCCCCGGCGGCACCACCATCGCCGGCCTGGAGCAGCTCGAGACCCACGGCCTGCGCCGCGCGCTGATTCAAGCCGTGCGCTCCGCCACCGAGCGCAGTCAGGAACTCGGAAACTGAAGGTCGCCGCAACACCGTTGCAGTCCCTTTTTTTCCCACCGAATTTCGGTCGAGCCGACTACCCCATTGGAAAATACCGCGCGCAGCGTTCGCGGAGGAGCTGGATCAGGTCGGGGTCCATGTAGTCGAAGTCATCGGGGATGGCGAGCACGGCGATGCGTTTGCCGGCCAGGTGTTGGTGAAAGCGCTTGGTGAGCCGCTGGCGGTGGGCTTTTTCCATGACGAGGATCAGGTCGGCCCATTCGAGTTGCTCGATGGAGAGCGGAACTTCGGCGTCGTGATTGAGACCGGCGGAATCCACCTCAATCCCCGGATGATCGGCAAAGAGGGTGTGCGCGGTGGGACTGCGGAGCTTGTTTTGCGAGCAGAGGAAGAGGACGTTCATCGTCGAGAGTTCAGGGATGCACGCGGAGGAGGCTGGCTGGCAAGGAGAATGAGTTGCGTGCCGGGAAGAAAGTGGGGAGGCTGAGCGGATGATGCGAGCTGTCCTTGGATTGATGGCCACGACTGCTCTCCAGGTGGTCGCGGCTCCGAATGTGGTTTTCATTCTGGCCGACGACCTGGGGCGGGAGTGCTTGGAATGTTATGGCGGCGAGTCGTATCGCACGCCCAATCTGAACCGGCTGGCGCAGGAGGGCACGCGGTTTGAGGGATGTTATGCGACGCCGATGTGCAGCCCGACGCGCTGCATGCTGATGACGGGCCGCCACAACTTCCGCAACTACGTGCAGTGGGCGCGGGCCGACTTTGACCAGCCGATGCTGGCGCGCGAAATGAAGCGCGGCGGTTATGACACGGCGCTGTTTGGCAAGTGGCATCTCGGCGGCTGGGACGAAGCGCCGTTTGGTCCGACGCGGGCTGGGTTTGACCGGTATGCGACGTGGAACTACGAGGTGGTGGTGCAGGAGACCGGGAAGATCGGCAATCAATACTGGAAGACGGAGGTGCAGGAGGACGGTCGCGCCCATCGGCTGGAGGGATACGGCCCCGCCTACTACGAGCAGGCGGCGCTCGATTTCATCCGCGCTCACGCCGATGAAAAAGCCGCGCCGTTTTTCATCGACTACGCGCTGGTGCACGCCCATCGGCCGTTTGTGCCGGGGGATGAGGATGAGGCGACGAATGAGGAGCGCATCACCGGGGCGGGAGATTTGAAATGGTTTCCCGACATGGTGGCTTACATCGACCGGACGGTGGGCCGGGTGCTGGCGGTGCTCGAAGAGACCGGGCAACTCGACAACACGGTGGTGTTTTTTTCCGCCGACAACGGCACCGACAACGTCAGTGTGGCGAAGGAGCTGCGCTCCCGCTGGCGCGGTGGTTTTGAAACTCCGGGCGGCAAGTACCTGCCGACTGAGCTGGGTGCGAATGTGCCGCTGCTGGTGCGGGGTCCGGGCATTCCGGCGGGGCGCGTGTTGAAGTCGCCCGTGGATTTCACCGACATGCTGCCGACGCTGTGCGCGATCGCGGAGGTGGAGCCTCCCGCGCGGACGGACGGGGAAAATTTGTGGCCGATGCTGCGGGGCGGGGAGGAGACCACGCACGACGGGCTGGCCTACACCTGGGGCGTGTATGAGCACAGCTCAAAGAAGTACAAGACACCGCAAAGTTATGCCGATGAGCTGCAGCACTTCGTCCGTGATGCGCGCTGGAAGCTGTCGTCGAACGGCGACTTGTTTGATTTGGAGAATTGGCAAGACGAGTCGCCACTCCCCGCGGATGCCCAGCCGGAGGTGCGGGCGCGGCTGCGGCGTGCGCTGGACGGCGTGCGCGAGCAGGGGGAGCGTTTGTGGTGAAGGTGGGAGGGCCTGGCGCGGCGCGGATCTAATCCTCGAAGCTAACTTCGCTGCCGCCGATGAAAACGCGCTTCACGTTGAGGCGGCGGTTGAGCAGCAGCAGGTCGGCCCGCTTGCCCGCCTCCAGGCTGCCGGTGCGGCGGGAGAGGCCGGTTAGCTCGGCGGGTGTTAGACTGGCCATGCGGATCACCTCCGGCAGGGAGGCGGTGGTGTCCTTTTTCATCTGCCGCACCATGTGGTCCATGCCCATGATGCTACTGGCCAGACTGCCATTGGGTGCCCAGCCGACCTTGCCATCGCTGTCAAACCAGGAGCCATCCTGTCCGGGGCCAAAGCGGTAGCGGCCCGGCGGCAGGTCCAGGGCGCGGTTGCTGTCGGTGACCAGGCAGAGCTTGCGCGGCCCCTTCTTGCGATAGGCAAAGTCGAGCAACTCCGGCGCCAGGTGGCAGCCGTCGGCGATGACCTCCGTGCTCATTTCCGGCGTGCCCAGCACAAACTCCAGCATGCTGCCGCGCATCGGCACGCCGAGCCGCTGCCGCACCGAGGAGACGTGGCTCATGGCGCACCAAAAGTGATCGACATGCCGCATGCCGCACTTGAAGGCGGCGGCCATCTCCGGCCAGCTCGCGTTCGAGTGCCCGCAGGTGACGAGGCAGCGGCGGCGGCGCGCTTCGCGGTAAAAGGCGGCCGCGCCCGGCAGCTCCGCCGCGCAGGTGGCGATTTGGACCAGCCCGCTCTCGAAGTAACGGAGAAACTCCCTGGCCACCGGTGACCGCCGCCCCTCCACCGAGTGGCAGCCGACCTTGTCCTCGGCAAAATAAGGACCGTAGAGATGCACACCGGCGATGCGCGCGCCCTGCGGTGTGCCGCGCGCGGCCTTCACGGTTTTTGCCGCGTCCAACATGGCGTGGATTTGCTCGGCAGAGCCTGTGGTGGTGGTGGGAAAAATCGTCGTGGTGCCATGGCGAGCGTGCGCCCGGCAGGCGGCGCGCATGGCCTCCACCGTGCCGTCCATGAAGTCGTGACCCGCGCCGCCATGGACGTGGATGTCCACAAATCCGGGCGACACATACTGGCCGCGACACTCCACGACCTGCGTGTCGGCAGGCACCTTCGGAGCCCGCTGCGTGATGGAGCGGATCTTGCCCGACTCACACCAGATGAAGGCGGACTCGACCAGTCGATCCGGCAGGATGGCGGTGGCGTCGGTGAACAGGAGAGAACTCATGCGCTGAGAAAACGCCGTCGGCGCGTGGATCTTCGTCAGCCCGTGGCCGAACCCCGCAGCCGCCCTCAATTCGATTTGATTCGCGCAGAAGCGCCGGCTCGTGAAGCGCTGGGATCAGGTGACGGCAAGGCGCGCGGCTTTGGGCTCGTTTTGGGAAAGTCATGTTTGCACGCCTCCTTGTTCTGTCCGCCTCGTTTGCCGTCTCCACTGCTGCCGTTTCGGCGGAAAGACCCAACATCCTGTTCATCATGGCCGATGACCAGGCGCCGTGGGCGCTGCATGCCTCGGGTTATGAGCAGGCGTACACGCCGAACATGGACCGGCTGGCGGGTCAGGGGGCGCGCTTTGTCAATGCCTTCACGCCGACTCCCGTTTGCAGCCCGGCGCGCGCCAGCTTGATGACGAGTCGCTACGGCTCAGAGCTGGGCATCACCGACTGGCTGCATCCGAAGACCGAGCCCGAGTTGGGTCTCGACGCCAAGTTTGTGACCTGGCCGGAGCTGATGCAGCAGGCCGGTTATCAAACCGCCTTGTTCGGCAAGTGGCACCTCGGCTTGAAGGACGACCAGCATCCCACCCAGCGGGGTTACGATCACTTCATGGGCTTTCGCGGCGGTGGCACCACACCGAAAAATCCCTCGCTGGAGATCGACGGTGTCGAAGGCGTGCGGGAAGGTTTTGTGGTGGATCTCGTCGCCGATGCCGCCATCGATTGGCTGCGGGCGCATGGCAAAGAAAAACCCTTCGCGGTCAGCATCCATTTCCGCGAGCCGCACACCGCCTACCTGCCGGTGCGGGATGAGGACTGGGCCAAGGTGGAGCACCTCGACAATCCCGAGCTGCCCGAGCCCGACTACCCAGGGCTCGATGTTGAGCGGGCCAAAAAAATGACGCGCGAGTACTTGGCATCGGTGGCCGCCATCGACCGCAATCTCGGTCACATCCTGGCGATGCTGGAGGAGACCGGTCTGGCGCAGAACACGCTGCTCGTTTACACCGCCGACCACGGTTACAACATGGGCCATCACGGCATTTGGCACAAAGGCAACGGCCATTGGCTGCTGAAGAAAGAAGCGATGCCGCCGGCCATTGAAAACATTCCCTCAGGCCAGCGGCCCAACATGTACGACACCTCGGTTCACATCCCGATGATCCTGCGCTGGCCCGGCGTCATTGCGCCTGGCACGGTGGTGACGCACACCATCTCCCACCTCGATTGGTTGCCCACCTTTGCCGCCTTGGCCGGTGCCCCCGTGTCGGGCGACACATCCGTGCGCGGTCGCGACATCACGCCGCTGCTGAAGGGAACGGCCACCGAATGGGACGATGATTTTTACGCCGAGTACTCGACGAAGCACCAGTCGCACACCCACATGCGCATGTATCGCACGCCGGAGTGGAAACTGATTCGCGACTTCAACAACACCGGTCGCGACGAGCTGTACCACCTCGCGGAAGACCCGGAGGAAAAGACCAATCTCATCGACGACCCCCGTCCCGAAGTGAAAGCCGCCCTCGCCCATCTCCATGCCCGCATCCTGGAAAAAATGAAGGAAGTCGGCGACTCCGTTTTGCAATTGGCCAAGTAGCTCGATCTCTCCCGAGTCGAGCCGTTGTGCGCGGTGAGCGGGACGGCGTGGATTGGGAGAGAGAACGCCTGGGAGCAGCGGCGAAGCCCGACTCAGGAGAGTCAGG
>JAGRPD010000039.1 GCA_020439875.1 Verrucomicrobiales bacterium | reverse complement strand
GATTGGGATTGAGTGGAGACGATGATTTTCGGGCTCGGGAACGGTGTCGCTGCGCCGGTAGAAATGGGCACACTTGCGAACAGAGCGGCCGCGAATGCCCTTCGTGGCGACGTGGTACCGAGTGGTCCAAAAAAAACCCGCCTCGGAATGCGAGGCGGGCTTGAGAAGGGGGCGTTGAAACGCTGGAGAGCGATCAGTTGGCTTTCTCGTCGGCCTTTGCATCGGCCTTGGCATCTGCCTTCTTCTCGTCGGCTGCTTTGACGGAGGCCTTTTTGATCGTGATCGGATCGGCCGGCACGTTTTGATGCGGGCCGACGCTGGTGGTCTGGACGGCGACGATGGCATCCACCACGTCCATGCCTTCTACGACTTTGCCGAAGACGGCGTAGCCAAATCCATCGAAGCTGGGGTAGTCGAGGTTGTTGTTGTCCACCACGTTGAGGAAGAACTGGCTGGTGGCGCTGTCAGGGATGTTGGTGCGGGCCATGGCGATGGTGCCACGGCTGTTGCGCAGGCCGTTTTTGGACTCGTTCTTGATGGGGGCGTCGGTGTCCTTCTGCTGCATGTCGGAGGTGAAGCCGCCGCCTTGGACCATGAAACCTGGAATGACGCGGTGGAAGACGGTGCCGTCGTAGTGGCCTTTTTTGACGTAGTTGAGGAAGTTCTGCGTGGAGATGGGCGCTTTTTCAGCGTCGAGTTCCAACAAAATATCGCCTTTGGAAGTTTCGAGGAGGACGTTCACGGTGGAGGGGGTGGATTCGGGTTCGGCTTTTTCAGCCGGTTTTTTGGGGGTTTCCGCTGCGGGAGCGGGTTGATCTTTTTTGTCTTTCTCATCGGCCGGAGCCGTGGTGATCAGGCTGAGGGAGAGCAGGGTGAGGAGACTGAGGAGGGATGGGGTTTTCATTCGATGAAGAGATGGGGTGCCAATTTCAACGCCGCCGCTAAGGTATTCCGTGCGAAAAAGTCGCAACTTGATTCCGCGATGGGCTGTCGCATGGTCTCGGGCGGGCGTTTGGATGAGCCCGTCACTTTTCCCCTCTCTACCATGGCCTGCAAGATCGATCCTGCGCTGCACCGCGAGAAAAAACCGGAGTGGATCCGGGTGAAGCTGCCTCAAGATCCGGTGTTTTGGAGTACGAAGGGCCTGATCTCGGACCTGAAGCTGCACACGGTGTGTGAGGAGGCGCAGTGTCCGAACCGCTGGGAATGCTGGAGTCAGGGGACGGCGACGTTCATGATTGCGGGAGATCGCTGCACGCGGGCCTGTGGTTTTTGTGCGGTGAAGACGGCCAAGCCGTTTGCGCTGGAGGCGGACGAGCCGGAGCGAGTGGCGGCAGCGGCGCGGCGCATGGGGTTGAAGCATTTGGTGATTACGGCGGTGGCGCGGGATGATGTGGCGGATGGGGGCGCGGAGCATTTTGCCCGGACCATTGAGGCGGTGCGCGGGGCGGTGGAGGGCATTGTGATTGAGATTCTGGTGCCGGATTTCAATGGCAAGGATGAGGCTCTGATGACGGTGATGGAGGCGCGGCCCCACATTTTCAATCACAATCTGGAGACGGTGGAGCGACTGACGCCGCTGGTGCGTTCTCGGGCGAAATACGATCGCAGCCTGCAGGTGCTGAAGCGGGCCAAGGAGATGGCGCGGGAGCTGGACTTCGCCTGCGCCACGAAGAGTGGGCTGATGCTGGGGCTGGGGGAGACGGAGACGGAGCTGTTCCAGGCGATGGATGATCTGCTGGAGGCGGGGGTGACGGTGCTGACGCTGGGGCAATACCTGCGGCCCTCTCCGCAGCATTTGCCGGTGATCGAGTACGTGCATCCTGACACCTTTGAAAACTACAAACAGATCGCTTTGAAAAAGGGATTTCGCCATGTGGCGAGTGCGCCTTTGGTGCGCAGCAGCTACCACGCGGCGGATTTCAAGCCAGAGCTGGATGAGGCGTGAGATGGGGGCTGAGGTGGGCTGGAGGAAAAGTTGACGGCGGGCGAGGATTGGCCAAAATGGGAGGCATGAAACGAGTGCTTTCTTTGTTTGCAGTGCTGGCGATGGGCGTGACTCAGGCGGCGATGGCGGGTCCGTTGGATGGGGTGGTGAAGGCGGTCAGTACGGAGTTTGGTCAGGCGGTGGCGACCAAGTTGGTGCTGCTGAAGTCAGGGCCGACGGCGATGGATGAACCGACGGACTGGAGTGTGTTTGCGCTGGATCCGCATCGGTCGGGAGATCTGGTGAAGATGACGGTGACGCGGGGTGAGGCTGGCTGGACGGCGAAGGCAGCGGGGGCGGGAGATCTGCTGCAGCGGCTGCCTCCGCGTCTGCTGGCGATGGAGCGGGTCAAGGTGGCTCCGGCGGAAGCGCGGCGTCTGGCGGTGCAGTGTGCGCAGCTGGCGCAGACTTCGTTTGCCTCGCTGGAGTTTCAGTTGGCGACCAATGGCGACACCGGCCGAGCCGAGTGGGCGCTGTTTTTGCTGGATGCTCGGGGGCGGGAGTTGGGCTTTGTGGTGGTGTCTGCGGAGACCGGTGCGGTGATGCATCAGGAGTTTGGCGGGCAGGTGGTGCCGCAGGTGGCCAGTCCCAATGGCGCGGACTCGGACCGTGGAGAAGAGGCGGCCCGGCAGGTGCGCCGGGGGGTGCGCAAGGCGTGGAACTGGACGGAGGAAGCGGGTCGGCAGACGGGCAGCTTTTTCCGCGAGTTGTTCCGCTAAGTCGCTCCGTCAATCGCGGGCTTCAGTGGGTGGAATTTCTGTCCACTCAGAAAAGGTGGCGGCCTGTCCCAGCGGGCGGCCTGCGTCATCGATGAGATTCCACACGGTGGCGCGATGGATGCGAAAACGGCGTCCGTCGCGGGCGATGCGAGTGCCGCTGTAGTCGTCGATGAATCCGTGCTCCCGCACGCGCTGCAGCAGGCGGGAGCGCTCCTCGCGCTCGGGGGCCTCCGCAGTGAAGCGTGAGGGAGTGGTGATGAAGGTGGGCCAGGGGTAATCGAACAAACGCAAGGTGGTTTGATTGCCGTAGGTCAGGAGGGGATCCGAGGCGGTGTCATGCGACAGCAGGGCAAAGGGGGCCTGCCAAAGGGCGCGTCCCAAGTCGGCCCCCTGAAGCTGGGGCAGATCGGGCAGGAGGGGGCGCTGGGTCCAGTGCTGGTAGCTGCGGCAGAGCAGCTCGGCGTGCGCGGCCTGCCAGGCATTCTCGGGCGCGGGCGGGCTCACGGCACGGGCTGGCGGTCCGCCAGCAGGGGTTGGAAATTGAGCAAGTCCAGCTCCACGCTGTGACGTTTTTCGGGATCGACCTCGACGATGCTGAGGCTGCCGTACTCGATGTGAAAATGGGCGGTGCGGCTGAGGGGGATCTGGAGCAGGAGGCTGAGGATGACGCGGATGATGCCGCCATGGCAGACGATGGCGACCGGTTGATGCGGGTTTTCAGCGAGAATGCGTTGCAGGCAGGGGCTGACGCGTGCGGCGAGTTGGGCGGCAGATTCTCCACCGGGCAGGGCTCCTTGATCCAGCACCTCTAGCCAATCGTAGGCGGACACACCAAAGCGCTGTTTCACCTCATCCCAATTGAGGCCGGTCCAGTCTCCGAAGTCCACCTCGCGCAGATCGGGCAGCAGGATGGGTTGCAACTGCTTGGCGGCGAGCAGCGGAGCCATGGTCTGAGCCACGCGCTGCATGGGGCTGGCATAGACGCGGCTGATGGCATCCGGCGCGAGCCAGCGCGTCAAGGCCTGAGCCTGGGCGTGCCCGAGGGGGGAGAGGCCCATGTCGATGCGACTGCCGCCGAAGACGCGGTGGTAAGTGGCCTCGACTTCGCCGTGGCGGATGAGCAGGAGTCGGATGGGGTGCGGCGGTGGGGCAAACTCCATGAGGTTCACTTCAGATGGGACTTTTTCAGGTCCTCGGTGAGGTGAACAAAATCGCCCTCTTCGCAGCAGCGCACAAAACCTTCGGTGTAGCGCTTCAGCTCATCCCAGACGTGGCGGATGCACTCCGCTTCTTCTCGGGTGATGGAGTTGTCCAGCGCGGCCTGAGAGATGGAGGCCAGCAGGTTGGCGAATTGCTGCACGATCTCCTGCGTGGCGGGCATGACCTCGAAGCCCTTTTTGCAGGTGCTGGGTGGGTTTTTGACAAAAACACCCCCGGCTTGCTGGCAGAGCCACTGGAGGATGTGATCGTCCCGCGTGAGCTGGTAGAGCTTGAGGACGCGATCCAGCGGATTGGCGGCTCCACTCCCGGCTTCGCCACCGGCCTGGGCCCATTTGTAAACCAGCGAGAGGGAGATGCCGAGTTCGGCAGCGACTTCCTTGGGGTTGCTGGACTCGAGGGCTTGATGCACCACTTCGTGGGATTCCATGGCGGATTTGGGAGGTTAGGTTTTAAGACTCAGCAGGGGCTGGTGGAGGCTCGGGCGTGGCCTCGACGGGAGGATTGACGGCAGGCTCTGCAACCGGCTCAGGCTCTGCAGAAGGTGCGTCCGCAGCTGGGGGCGCAGGCTCTTCGGCAGTGGCGGGCTCCACGGTGGCTGGAGGCTCGGTCTCAGCGGGGGCAGGGGAGGTGGCTTCCGACTCGGTGGCAGGTGGTGGGGCGCTTTCCACGGCAGCCTCAGCGGAGGGGGACGGCTCTGGTGCCTCGGTGGCCTCAGCAGCCGGTGGCGGATTTTTGGGACGCGGTGCCTTAGGTTTGTTTGGGCGATCGGGGCGAGGGCCGCGAGGCGGCTTGTTGGTGGAGGGCGGGGTGTCTCCCTGGATGCCGAGGGTGACGAGACCGTCCGAGTACTCAATGAGATAACCTTCGTTGACGAGCCAACGCAGGTCTTTGATGAGGGCGATCTGATCCTCCGAGAGTTCGGCTCCGCCGCTGATGTCGGCGTTCGCATCGGTGGGGGCGGCGGGTGTTTCGGTGGCTGGTGCGTCGGTGGCCTCGGTGGCTTCGGTGGGAGCGATTTCTGGTTCGGCAGCCAGAGCTTCAGCGGCTGGGGTCTCCGTGGTGGGAGCTTCGACAGCGGGAGCTTCCAGGGAAAGCTTGGGAGCCTCGGGCTGCGGGGCTTGCAGACCTGCGGGCGTGAGTTTTTGCAGCAGCTGCTTGAGGGGCATGCCGCCGGAGGAGAGACGGATCTCTCCGATGATGCTGGCGATGCGATCTGAGAGGACGACATCGGCTGCCAGGGGACGAGGTTTGGCACGGGAGACGAAGAGCTTGCCGCCGCGGCGCTTGAAGGACTTCAGGCCGCGCCGTTCAAAACCTGCGGCGAGCCTTTGCGCCATGTCGAAGGGATGCTTGCGGGCTCCATCGACAGCGCGGCGCAGGAGCAGCATGAGGCCGGGCGAGGCGTGGTCTTTATCGGTCGAGGCGAGCACGGTGACGTCCCGCACTTCCTGGATGACCTGATCGGCGTGATGGGTGCGGAAGTGCGCCTCTACTTCGCGCGGGTTTTTGAGCGGGGTGGCAGCGGTTTCTCCTTCGGCCACGATGGGGGTCCACTGGCGGCCTTTGCTTTGCTCGTCTTTCCATTTCTGGATCAGCTCAGGGTCGGTCTCGGTGCGGATGCGGCGTTTGTAATCCTCCAACGGCATGTTGGCAAAGCGCTCCCGATGGATCCGCAGCACCGCCTCTCGCGAGCTGTGGTGGCTGGCGGGTCCGAGCAGCTCTCCCGAGAAGCCGCAGACGGAGATGCTGGCGAAGTTGCCCTTGGGGGCCTCGAGTTCGATGTCCTCCACTTGATACCAGGTGCTGAGTTGATCTCCCTGCAGCAGGCTGTGAATGGCCTCTTCTTTGGTCAAAAACAGCGCATCCGCCGCCGCGCAGTGAAACAGGCCCGTGGGGCGGCCTTCATCACAGAGAAAGCGCACGCCGAAGCCGTGCGGATTGGACAGCACCAAGCGAGCGATCTCAAACAGGCTGAAGGCGTGGCCGGAACTGCGAATGTGATCCGCCAACGCATCCAATGATTTGTCATCGGGATGCACGGAGGCGGTAATGGCCTCTGGAATCTCAATCCATGGACGGCGAGGGCGCTCGTCGCGGCTGTCGCGATCACGGCCCCGGAAGCCGCCTTTGCGCGGACGATCTCCAAAAGGCCGATCTCCCGGCGGGCGATCCCCCCGAGGCCGATCCCCGCGTGGACGATCGCCACCGAAGCGGTCGCGATCGCGCCCGCGAAAGTCGCGTCGCTCACCTCTGCCGCCTTCTCGCCGATCCCCACCGCGTCCCCGGCGGTCGCCGCCCTCCCGTCGATCGCCTCGATGCGGGCGATCCTCGCTGCCGCCTTCGTCGTGTCTGGGCAGAGCCGCGAGGCTTTTGTTAAAGTTCGCCACCCAGGCTGGCATCAGCTTGAGGTCGGACAGATCGAGCCCGCTAGAAGCGGCGGGTTTCTCTGGAGAGGTTTCAGGTTCGGTCATGGGGGAAAGGGGAGTATGGCGCAAACGTCGGGTGGAGCCAAGCAAAGGATCCAAAGGGGGCACAAGGTTAGCCATTCGCAGCGGAAAGGGAAGAATGAGATTTGCAAAAGCGAATCTGGCGGCAGGATGCAGGATGCAGCATGAGGCCACCCGTTCCGCCACGGATCGCATCGTCTTTTTCAATCGCCACAGCGGTCAGGAAGAGACGGAAGCGGTTTATGGTGAGGCCTTTTTGAAATGGACCTACCAATCCGCCGTGGGCCGTCTAGCGCTGCACGCTCTCGCCAAACGCGCCCTCTTTTCACGTTGGTACGGCTGGCGCATGGATCAGCCCGCCAGTCGGGCCAAGGTCGCTCCCTTCGTCGAAAAATATGGCCTGAATGAGGCGGAGTTCGCCCTGCCGACGGCGGATTTTCCCACCTTCAACGCCTTTTTCAGTCGCGCCCTCCAACCCACCGCGCGTCCGATCGATGCCGCGCCCGAGTCCCTGGTCTTCCCGGCTGACGGGCGGCACTTGCTCATCCCGCAGCTGAACGAGCCGGTGGATTTTTGGGTGAAAGGGCTGCGCTTTGATGTGGCTGCGTTGCTGCGTGATGAGGCGCTGACACGGCGCTTCGCGGGGGGCTCGATGCTGATTTCTCGGCTGTGCCCGGTGGACTATCATCGGTTTCATTTTCCCTGCGCAGGCGTGCCCAGTGAGGCGCGGCGGCTGGATGGGCCCTTGTTTTCGGTGAGCCCTCTCGCCCTGCGCGCGCGGCCCTCCATCCTCTGGGAAAATGTGCGCTACCTCACTGAGCTGGATGCCGGTGACGGGGGACGGGTGCTGTATTTGGAGATCGGTGCCACCTGTGTCGGTGCGGTGCGGCAGACTTACCGCCCGGGCGTCGCCGTAGCCAAGGGGGAGGAAAAGGGCCTGTTTCTATTCGGTGGATCCAGCGTCATCACCCTGTTCGAGGCTGGGCGGGTGGACTGGGATAACGATCTGCGACGGTGCAGCGCGCGCGGCATGGAGCTGTATGCGCGGATGGGAGAGCGGGTCGGGCGGTTGCAAGGTGCCGCATCGTGATCCATCTCCAAGGCCGAGCATGATGCCGCCCGCCACCGATCCTCCCAGCGCGCCTGCCCCATCCGACGCACCCAGCGTGCACGATGCGCGCGAGGCGTTGCGGCGTTTTTTCGGGTTTCGCGAGTTTTTGGATGGGCAGGAGGCCGTCATCGCCAGCGTGCTCTCGGGGCGTGACACGCTGGTGGTCATGCCTACGGGCGGGGGGAAATCGCTCTGTTACCAACTGCCCGCCATGGTGATGGATGGCATCACCGTGGTGGTGAGCCCACTCATCGCGCTGATGAAAGATCAGGTCGATGCCCTGGAGCGACGCGGCATCCCCGCTACCCTCATCAACAGCTCCATCAGCGGCAGCGAGCAGATGGCACGGCTCGATGGCCTGCGCCGGGGAGATTACCGACTCGTCTATGTGGCCCCGGAGCGATTCCGCAGCCGAGCGTTTTTGAACTCCATGCGCCAGGTCGATATCGCCCTCTTCGCGGTCGATGAAGCGCACTGCCTGTCGCAATGGGGCCACGATTTCCGGCCCGACTACCTCCGCCTCGGGCAGGCTCTGGAAAATCTGGACTGGCCCCAAGTCATCGCCCTCACCGCCACCGCCACGCCCGAGGTGCGGGCAGACATCGAGCAGGTGCTGCGCCTGCGTGAGCCACTGCTGGCCGTGCGCGGGTTTGAGCGCCCCAATCTCTCCCTCAACATCACGCCGACCAAAAATCACTCGGAGAAATATCAACGCCTCAAGACCCTGGTGGAGCGCTGGAAGACCGGCATCGTCTATTGCGCCACCCGCAAGCGCGTGGAGGAAGTCGCCGAGCAACTGCGCGAGTGGGGAGTGCGCGTCATCGGCTATCACGGAGGGCTGCCAGATGACGAGCGGGAGCATTTGCAAAACCGCTTCATCAGCCGGAAATGCGACGTCGCCGTAGCCACCAACGCCTTTGGCATGGGCATCGACCGCGCCGACGTGAGATTCGTCACCCACTTTGAGATACCAGGCAGCATCGAGGCCTATTACCAGGAGGCCGGACGCGCCGGACGGGATGGCGAACCCGCCTGGTGCGAGCTGCTTTTTAACTACGCCGATGTCGGCACGCAGGAATTCTTTTTGGAGGGAGCCAACCCGCCGTTCGACGTGATCCAGGCCGTCTATCAGGCCCTGCTCTCGGGAGCCGACGCGGACCATGAGGTGCGCCTCGGGCTGGATCAAATCACCGAACACGCCGGTGTGAAAAACGGCATGGCCACCAGCACCGCCGTATCCCACCTGGTGCGCGCAGGCTACATCGAGCGCTACGACATTCCCGGTCAACGCATCCGCGGCACCCGCCTGCTGCGGCCCGACGTGCTCGCCCGAGACCTCGATCTGGATCGCGCTGCGCTGGAGGAAAAAGCCCGCCGAGATCACGCCAAACTCAAAGCCATGGTGGACCTCTGCTACGCCAGTAGCTGCCGCCAGGAGCGCATCCTCGAGTACTTTGGTGAGCCCGAACCCACCGTCTGTGGCAGCTGCGACGTGTGTCGTGAACTCGGCGTGCAGGCCCCGCAAAATGGCACGCCTGAGCAAATGACCCTGCTGCGGCAGGTCCTCAGCGGCATCGCCCGCATGAGTCAGCGTCAGGGCTCGCGCCTCGTCGGCCGCTACGGCAAGGGGCGCATCATTCAGATGCTCGTCGGCAGTCGCTCCAAGGAGGTGGTGGACGCCGGGCTCGACCAGCTCTCCACCTACGGCCTGCTCAAAGAGCGCGGCACCCGCTACCTGCACCCCCTTTTCTCCGAGATGGAACGCCAAGGGCTCATCGAGACCAGCCTGGGGGAATACCCTGTCATCTCCCTCACCGCTCGCGGCATCCACCACATGAAAACCGGAGACCCCGTCGCGCTGCGCTGGCCGGTGGAGTCCACCCGCGTCAATCCCCTCCGCGAAGGCAGCGTCGCCGAAGTCGCCGCCCTGGAACTCGGCTTCGATGAGCGTCTCTTCGAGCGGCTCAAGCAACTGCGCAACGCCCTCGCCCGCGCCGAAGACCTGCCGGCCTACCGCATCTTCTCCAACCAGACCCTGGAGTTCTTCACCCGCTTGCAACCCCAAACCGTGGAGGCCGGAAAAAAAATTCGCGGCGTCGGCGAAGCCAAAGCCCGCGACTACCTGCCCGACTTCATCCGCGCCATCCAGCAGCATCAGCAAAGATCCTGAGGCCCAGCATCTGCGATCATGGAGACGTGAGCGGCGATGGTTGCGCCAAATTGGACCTCCTCTTGTGAGTAGGCCCTGAAAGTCATGCAACCCATCTCGTTTTTCCCCTTGCAATGGGAAAAGCACTCCGCATACTTCCAGGCTCTTCGCGAGAAACTCCAACGCCGTCGGTCTTCGAGTCTGTCCCGTCACCTTCCCGGTGCGGGCAGGTTTCTCGCCTCGAAGGTAACCCGGCCACCCCCATCCCCCCATGCCCATTCGCCTCGCTCGGTTCGAAATGCCCAATCGCCTCCAGAAAGTGGAGGCTACTTCCACGGACACCTACTGCCAGTTCATCGCCGAACCCTTTGATCGTGGTTACGGCCATACGCTGGGAAACTCGCTGCGCCGCGTACTGCTCTCCTCCTTGGAAGGTGCCGCCATCACTTCGGTGAAGATCAAAGGCGTCCAGCATGAATTTGCCACCATCCCCGGCGTCGTGGAAGACGTGGTGCAGATCGTTTTGAACCTCAAAAAGGTCAAATTCCGCCACCACAGCGAGAGCAAGGAAGCCCGCGTGTTGGCCGTCTCCGTCGATAAAGAAGGCGCGGTGACCGCAGGAGACATCATCGAGGACAATCACTACGAGGTCATCAACAAGGACCAAGTCATCTGCACGCTCGACAAGAAAACCAAATTTGAGTGCGAGTTCGAAGTGCGCGTCGGTCGCGGTTTCTCCAGCTGGGAGGAAAACAAGCGCGTGGACACCCCCATCGGCGTGATCCCGATCGATTCCATCTTTTCCCCGGTCACCCGCGTGAAGTACGCGGTGGAGGCCACCCGGGTCGGGCAAAACACCGACTACGACAAGCTGGTGCTCGACATCTGGACCGACGGTCGCGTCTCGCCCAGTGACGCCCTCCTGCAATCCGCCGCCATCCTGCGTCATCACCTGGATGTGTTTGTGAATTACGACGACTCCCTGGTCGAGTTCGAAGCCGCCCCGGAAGCGCAGTCGGAAGAAAATCAAGAGCTGCGCAAGCTGCTCAACATGAGCGTCAACGAGATCGAACTCTCCGTCCGCGCCGCCAACTGCCTCAACAACGCCAACATCACCTCCGTGGGTCAGTTGGCGATGAAGACCGAGGCCGAAATGCTGCGCTACCGCAACTTCGGCAAAAAATCCCTCACCGAGATCAAAGAAAAGCTGGCCGAACTCGGTCTGTCTCTCGGCATGAAGTTCGACGGATCTCTGCTCGAGCCCGTGCCCGGTGGTTCCTCCCTTCTCGCCCGTCAGTCCCTGCTGGGCGACGACGATGAAGCGGATGCGAGCGACTTCGCCAGCCTGGTGGACGCCCACCTTCCGGATGAAGACGACGAAGACGAAGATTGATCCCCCCTGACCCTTTCAGACCCCCAAAACCTTCCTCCCTGAGAAATCATGAGACATCGAGTTAAGACCGTCAAACTGCAGCGTGATGCGGCGCACCGAGATGCGCTGCTGGCCAATCTGGTGTGCAGCCTCATTGAGCACCGCCGCATTCGTACCACCCTCGCCAAGGCCAAAGCTGTGCGTCCTCTCGCCGACCGCATGGTCACCCTCGGCAAGCGCGGAGATCTCCACGCCCGTCGTCTGGCCGTGGCCGCCCTGCGCCAGAAAGACGTGGTGAAGACCTTGTTCGAAGAAATCGCCGTGGCATCCAAGGATCGCAACGGAGGTTACACCCGCATCACCAAGCTGGGTCAGCGTCAGTCCGATTCCGCCCCGATGGCCTTCATCGAGTGGGTGGACGCCTACGTCCCCTCCATGGCCGCCGCCAGCGACTCCGCCGCTGAAGCCGAAACCGCCGAAGCTCCGGAAGAAGAAGCCGCCGCAGCGAAGTAAGACCGAGTTCCGGTTCATCAACCTCTCAAAAACCCACCGGTCGAAAAGCCGGTGGGTTTTTTGCGCCCCAGCGCTCCGCCGCAAAAAGCAGCAGCCCAACGAGCCGCCGCTGGTCATTGGGAAGTGGGGGTGTGCCTGGGAGCAGAGCGGCCACAGTTTCACAACTGCGGCTACTTGAATCCCAGTAGCTTCGAGTGGCGCTCGAAATTCAGCGGCTGAAGAGAAATCGTCGTCTCAATCATCGTCCCAATCGAACCCGGGAGATTTGGACGAGGAGTGAGACGACGATTGGGCCAGCCCCGTAGCCGCGTTTCCGGATGAACCTGAAGGTGCGCGGAATGCTGCGAGAGGATTGAAAGAATCTTTTGCGGACCAATAAGAGAAAAGTTGACGGTGAAATGGTAAACCCTTAGACCGATGAGGTGCTTCGATTGAATGTTCAAAAATGGATGGGCGCGGCGATTTTGGTGTGCGGCAGCGGATTGCTGGGGCAGGAAGCGGCGGTGACGATTCCCGCGCAGATTTCGATGGCACCTGAGTTGGGCGGTGCGTTTCAAACCAATGGCAGCTTCACGGAGGGAGGGGCTTTTCTGGTGGCTCCCTTGATCCAGACGCCTGGTGGAGCCAATGGGGATGGGGCCTCGGTGCTGTTTTTTCAGTCCCAATACAGTTTTGTGAGTGGGGATGGCTTTGGGGCCTCTCTGGGTTTGGCTTATCGGGCTTCGTTGGGAGAAAGGGGAGCGGGCTTGTTGAGTGAGGGGGCGGTGTTCGGGGTGAACCTGTTTTCAGATTTGCGGCGGACGGCGGCGGACCATCAGTTTTGGCAATTGGGAGTGGGGCTGGAGGCAGACAGCCGGTTTGTCTCGGTGCGGGCCAATGGCTACATCCCGATGTCGGAACGCAAACAGCTGGGCTACCGCGTCTATGCGGGCAATTACTGGCGTCAAACCGCCACGCCCACCTCTTATTCGGATGCAGTTGTGTCTTATTACGACCTTTGGAATGTGTATGAGGAGCCGATGGGTGGGTGGGATTTGGAGGTTGGTATCCGACCACCGGGTTTGGAGCAACTGACCAATGTGCAACTGCTCCTGGGATACGGTCGGCTGGAGGCTGAGAGTGGAGCCCTAGGGGCAGAGATTGAGGGATGGAGATTGGGGGTGGAGTGGCGGCCTGTTCCCGCCGTGGCGCTTTCGGTGATGTGGCTTGAGGATCAGCGTTACCGGGGGGAAAACTGGATCGCAGGACTGCGGATGACTTTGCCGCTGGGAGATCGCCAAGCGCTCAAAGATGCCTTCACCTTCCAGCGCAGCACGGTGAAGCAGCGGATGACACAGCCGGTGGTGAGACAGGCTCCCGCAATCCAGATGACGCGGACGGCTGCGAGGAGCGAGACCGAGCTTCACGCCAGTCGATTCGAATGGGGTGAGAACGTGGTGTACGGGTATTGGGTGAATCGGGTGACTCACAAAGAGGGCTACGAGGTGATCCATCATCATGTGGTGTATGAACCGGGGGCAGGGGTTTCGCTCGACTTGTTGCCAGCTTCTCAGCTTGTCCACCATCGTTCCTATGAGAGCGCAGTGGCTGCGGGGATGAAGGCAGGCAGCTTGTTTGCGGAAACCAACGGATCCATTCGTGAGAGCAGCTCGTTTTACGGTTCCTACGAGAATTCGAGTTCAACTTTCTGGATCTTTGGGGTGTTTATGCTGGATTTGGATTTGGTCTCTTCGATATCGTCATTGTTGAACCGAGGGCGCTCTTTCAGTGACCTCTGACTCAGTTTTTGCGGTTGATCCGAGGGGCTGGGTGGGTATTCGTGGCGTCCGTTGAGCGGCGAGTGTCGCAGCGGCTCAGGTCATCATGTCCGCGCAAAAAGATCAAGCTGGATGGGGGCTCGCTCTGGTGGCCCTGGGGGTGGTGTTTGGTGACATCGGCACCAGTCCGCTCTACGCTTTGCGGGAGTGCCTAGTTCATGCGGGTTACGATCCGGCGCGGGACGGGCGGGAGATGCTGTTTGGGCCGATCTCGCTGATGTTTTGGTCGCTGACGCTGATGGTGTCGTTCAAGTACCTGCTGCTTTTGAGCCGCGCCACGGCGCAGGGCGAGGGCGGGATTTTTGCTCTGCTCTCCCTGCTGCGTTCGAAGAAGGATGCCTTTTCTCCCGCAGGTACGGCGCGGTTGGTGCTGGTGGTGCTGTTTGGGGCTGCTCTTCTTTACGGGGATGGCATGATCACGCCGGCGATCTCGGTGCTGGCGGCGGTGGAGGGTCTGGAGGAGCTGAATCCGGCGTTGCATACCTACGTGGTGCCGATCGCGGTGGTGATCCTGCTGGGGCTGTTCATGGTGCAGCGGTTTGGCACGGCGCGCATCGGCAATGCGTTTGGGCCGATCATGCTGGTGTGGTTCACGGTGCTGGGTGCGGTGGGGCTGTATCGGTTTTCTGCGATGCCATCCATGGTGCAGGCGCTGTCTCCGCATTGGGGGCTGAACTATCTGGCGCACCACGGTTGGCATGGCATCGGCATCATGGGGATGGTGCTGCTGGCGGTGACGGGCTGCGAGGCGCTGTATGCGGACATCGGTCACTTCGGAGCGCGGCCTTTGAAGCGGGCGTGGTTTTTCGTGGCGTATCCGGCGTTGACCCTAAACTACCTGGGGCAGGGTGCCTTGGTTTTGAAGGATCCGACCTCGCTGGAAAATCCCTTTTTCCGGGCGGTGCCGCCGTTTTTGCTGGTGCCGATGATCGTGATGGCCACGGCGGCGACGATCATTGCCTCGCAAGCGATGATCACGGGCGTGTTTTCGCTGACGCAGCAGGCGGTGCAGTTGGGCTATCTGCCGAGGCTAAAGATCGTACACACCAATCCGGACATTCGCGGGCAGATCTACATGCCGCAGGTGAACTACTTGGTGATGGTGGCCTGCATTGCGTTGGTGGTGGGGTTTGGCTCGTCGAGCCGACTGGCATCCGCCTACGGACTGTCGGTGTCGCTAGACATGCTGCTTTCGACCACGCTGTTTTACTTTGTGGCGCGGCGCATTTGGAAGTGGGCGTGGTGGAAGGCGCTGGGGCCGGTGCTGGTGTTTGCGACGATCGAGAGCAGCTACGTGCTGGGAAGTTTGACCAAGTTTTTCCAAGGTGCGGCCTTCCCGTTGGTGATCGCGGCGGTGGTGTGGATGCTGATGAAAACGTGGACGGATGGCCGGGCGGCGCTGAGGGCGGCCACGCTGCGTGGGCGGTTGCCTCCGGAGTACTTGGTGGATGAATTGCGGGCTGGGCGCATTGTGCGGGTGCCGGGAACGGCGGTGTTCATGTCGGCCTCACCTGCAGGGTTGCCGCTGGTGATGCTGCATCATTTGAAGCACAACAAGGCGCTGCATGAGTGGCTGGTGCTGATGACGGTACGGTTTGAAGGCGAGCCGTTGGTGGCGGAGGCCGACCGCTGCGAGGTGGATGAGTTCAACACGGACTTCTACCGCGTGGTGCTGCGTTACGGGTTTGCGGAGACGCCGAATGTGTTTGAGGACCTGTGTGCGGCGCTGCGGGAGATCAATCCGAAGATCAAGCCGGCGACGATCAGCTTTTATCAGAGTCGCGAGCTGCTGCTGCCGACGGGGCCCGCGCCGATGGCGCATTGGCGCAAGGCGCTGTTCGTGTTTTTGTCACGCTTGGCGCGCCCGGCTACCGGATACTTTGAGCTGCCACCACGACAGGTGATTGAGCTGGGGATTCAGCTGGAACTGTAGCGGGTGAGAGGGAAACAGGGCCCGATTAGCGCTCTTCCACCCACTTCGGTGAGGGGTAGCTGCCGAGGGGTTTGGCGGCGACGCCTGACTCGCGCAGGCGGGTGACGCTGGCGGCGAGAGCGTCGTCGTCGATGTGACCGCTGACCTCCAGGAAAAACCGAGCTTGATTGCCGGTTTCGTCACCGGGGACGGGGCGATTTTCGATCTGGCGGACATCGATGCCGCCCTCCGCAAAGACTTGCAAGATGCTGAAAAGGGAGCCGACCTTGTCCGAGGCATCCACGAGCAGCATGGTGTTGTCGTGACCGGTAGGTGCGCCCGAGCGTCGGCCCAGAATGATGAATCGGGCCTGCGTGGCGTGAGCGCGGGGAGAGGTGGCCACGGCTTTGAGCTGATGCAACTCCGCAGTCAGAGGCGTGCCGAGGGCGGCGTGATCCGGCAGGGTGGCGGCGGCATCGGCGGCGAGGCTCGAAGTCACACTCTCCTCCAGTCTCGCGGCGGGAAATCGCTGGGTCAGCCAGGCGCGGCAGTGGGCGAGCACCTGCGGATGACCATGGATGACGGCGGGCTCCATGTCGGGGCGGGCAGCCATCACCACGGTCTCCGTTTTCCACAAAATCTCGGCGTAGATCTGCAGATCGGTGTCGGCCAAGTGATCCAAGGTGTGGTGCACGGCACCTTCAGCGGAGTGCTCGATGGGCAACACGCCGTAGTCGGCTCCCCCCGAGGAGACGCGTTCGAAGACGCCTTCGGTGCTGGCTTCCGCCACGTATTCGACGCTGTTGCCAAATTTGTTGATGGCCACCTGATGGGTCCACGAGCCAGCGGGGCCGAGGTAGGCGATCTCCATGCTGGTCTCCAACGCCAGCGCCGCGCTCATCACCTCGCGGTAGATCGCTCGGATGGCGCGTTCGGTGAGGAGACCGTTCTGAGATTGGTTAAAGGCAGCCAGCTTGCGCAGCAGCATTTCCTCCCGGCCGGGGACATAAATATCGAGACCGTCCTGCCGCTTGATGCGGCCAATTTCATGCACCAACTCCGCGCGTTGATTGAGGAGGCGAATGAGCTGTTGATCGATTTCGTCGATCTGGATGCGGGCCTGTTCGAGGGACATTGACCGCAGGGGTTAGGATTCCAGTTGCGGTCCCGTGGATGCCTCGGAGCCGCTGTCGAGCGTGAGCTGTTGGGGGCTCTCGGTGCCTGGGGATCCCGCCTCGGCGGATTCGTCGGCGGTGGGAAGTTTGACCCGCCGCAGCTCGGCGGCGTTGGGCAGTTCATCCAGGGTGCGGACGCCGAAGTGATCCAGGAAGGAGTCGGTGGTGCCGTAGAGCAGGGGCCGCCCGGGCAGATCGGCGCGGCCTTCGATTTTGATCAAGCCGCGATCCAGCAGCTGCTGCACCATGGCATCGACCGAGACTCCTCGGACGGCCTCCACACCGGCTCGGGTGATGGGCTGGCGATAGGCGATGATGGCCAGGGTCTCGAGGGCGGGCTGGCTGAGGCGTTGGGGTTTTCTGCCGGGGTAAAGGGCGCGGCACCATTCGGCATACTCGCCACGGGCGCAAAGACGCCAGCCGGAGGAGCGCTCGACCACGGTGAAGGCACGCTGGTCTTCGTCGTAGTGGGAGATCAGGGTGTCCAGAGCGCCTTGAATCTGCGTCGGATCCACCTGAAGCAGGGGCTCGACCCAGTCGGGCAGGGGGTCTTCGGAGCCTTCTTGGCCTTGCTTGATGTCCTTCGCCGTGTCTTTCACAGCAGCAACCATCTGGGCCAGGGTCAGGGGTTCCTGACTGGCAAAGAGGAGAGATTCGACGATGGAGACCAGTTCCATGAGAGGGAGGGGAATCTCGCCAGCAGGCGGGAGGCGTCAACCCACGGTTTTTCGGATCGGATCCATGCAGCTGGAGGGCGAGCTGCGGACCGCACCCTGCGAGCCGCCGAAGAGCGGGATGCGTTTTTGTGGGCGAAGGGGCAGCAG
>JAGRPD010000486.1 GCA_020439875.1 Verrucomicrobiales bacterium | reverse complement strand
TTTCGACCGAGTTGCCTCCCGAACCGCTCTCTCCGCAAGGGTTTCTCAACGACGGGGCGACTCTCGAAATATCGCCGACACAGATCGAGACCTACCTCGCTGCCGCGCGCCGCGCGCTCGACGTAGCCATCGTGACGGGTGATGCGCCCACGCCTCATGTTTACACGGCGACGAAAACCGCCACCGGCAACCTACCCAACAAAAGCGAGGGCGGACAGTTGCCTGCGAACCCAGAATTCCTGCTCGACGTGCCTCAATACGCCCGCACTGGTTCCTTCCGCCTCGAGGTGACGGCACGCGCCGTGATCCCTGAAGGGTCCGACTTTCCGCGCATGCGAGTTTCTCTCGGCCACGTCCCGGGCATCATTCACGTTCCTCGAAAGACCGTTGCTGAAGTCGAATTCACCTCAGACCAAACGCAAACCTTCGTCTTCCACGGACGCATGGAGGATTATCCGCAAGCGGGTGAGGTGCGTTTCGAAAATCTGACCTTCCACGGCATGATCGTGATGCTCGATTTTCTCAACGCGGAGGGTGAAGAGCTTCGCTACCCTGATCGGTCGTATGTCCAGCTTCCGCCCAAACCCAAAAAGAAGGGCGAAAAACCCAAACCCAAACCCGCTCCAGTTGCGTTTGGAAAACGGCTCGACATTGCCGTGGAGAAGGTGGCATTTACGAGCCCGTGGTTGGCTGCTTGGCCGCCCGAAAGTCATCGGATTCTTTTGGAAAACGACGCGCCAGCCGAAGCCGAGACGGCCCGTGCTCGGAGGCATTTGGGCCGGTTTCTTCCCCGCGCCTTTCGCCGTCCCGTCACCCCTGCGGAGATCGCGCAATACCTCAAGCTCTTCGATCAACTTCGGCCCCAAGCTGATTCCTTTGAAGCGGCGCTGCGTGAAGTCTTCGCCGCCGTCCTCGTCTCTCCGCACTTCCTCTACATCGTGGAGACTCGCGATCCGCAAAGCACAGCACCTCAGCCTCTCACCGACGATGAACTGGCCAATCGCCTCTCCTATTTTCTCTGGAGCAGCATGCCGGATGAAACGCTCCTGGGCTTGGCGGAGAGGAAGCAGCTTCATCAGCCTGCGATCCTCCAACGAGAGGTCCTGCGCATGCTTCAGGATGGGCGCTCCCACGAATTCGTCTCCCACTTCGCGGAGCAGTGGTTCGATCTGGGTGCTCTCGATCGGGTCGCGGTGAATCCGGAGTTTTACCCGAAGTTTGACAACGATCTCAAAGACGACATGCGGCACGAGACGGTCGCGTTTTTTGATGAGATCCTGCGAGCTGATCGCAGTTGTCTGGAATTGATCGATAGCGACTGGACCGTGGTCAATCGAGCGCTCGCCAAGCACTACGGCATCGAGCCTCCACCGCGTTCGTTCCAATTTCAGAAAGTCGTTTTAAAACCCGAACTGCAACGCGGCGGCCTCCTCGGCCAAGGTTCCTTTTTGCTCAGTCAATCCAATGGCGAAACGTCGCACCCCATCAAACGCGCTGTCTGGATCCTCGACCGTCTTCTCGGAACGCCCCCCTTGCCGCCGCCTCCCGCCGTCCCGGCGCTCGATAGCCAAGGCGCGGAACTTGCAGGACTCTCGCTCAAGGACCAACTCGAACTTCACCGCAAGGAGGAAACCTGCCGCAATTGTCACGAAGACATTGATCCCTGGGGTTTCCCTCTGGAAAACTTTGACGCCATCGGGCTCTGGCGTCAAACTGCTCCCGTTCGGGTCAGGACCCAAGGCGGTGGCCCGCGCCCCAAGCCGATCACCCTCGACCCTCGCGCCCAGCTTCCTGATGGAACCTTGCTCAACAATGCCGCAGCTCTCAAGGCCTACTTGCTGGAGAAGCGCAAAGACGCCTTCGCTCATTCAATCGTTGAACGCCTGATGGGGTACTCCCTCGGACGTTCTCTCGACTTTGGTGATCGCGATGCTGTTGACGCCCTTACTCAAGCGTTCATGGCGCAAAATTTTCGCCTGCGTCCCCTCATCGTTGACCTTGTGGCCAGTCCCAGTTTTCAAACCAAATAGACGGAGGAAAAACCATGAGCCGATCCCTCACCCTTGATCGCCGCACCCTCCTGCGAGGTGCGGGAGTCTCGCTGGCCCTGCCATGGCTGGAGGCCATGAGCTTGGGATCAAAAGCCCGCGCCGCCAGCACTCCCCTGCCGAAGCGTCTTTGCTCGATTCTCTTTCCCTACGGCATCGCCCTCCGCCCTGACAACGATCCCGAACGCGACTGGTGCTGGTTTCCTCGTGGGAACGGCAAAGACTACGCGCTCACTCAGGTCTTGCGACCTCTTGAACCCTTCAAAACGGATCTCTCGATTTTTTATGGTCTCTCCCATCCTGCCTGTCGGGGGATGAATGGTCATGACACGGGCGACACCTTCCTCACCGGCACACGACTTTCGACGGGCACCTATCGGAACTCGGTTTCCATCGATCAGTTTGCGGCGCATCACCTCGGGGAGCAAACTCGTCACGGCTCCATCACGCTCTCCACGGATGGCGGCATCGGGCCGCGCACTCGCTCGACGACTCTTTCCTATTCCATGAAGGGTCAACCGGTCCCGGCCCTTTCCCAACCGCGCCAGATTTTTCAGCGCCTGTTGGGCATGGACGGGGCAAGTCGCGCGGACCAAGCTCTGCTGGAGAACTCCGGCAGCATCCTCGACCTCGTCCTCGATCAGTCAAAATCCCTGCAACGCCAGCTGGGCGTCGCCGATCGCCGCAAGCTTGACGAATTCCAAACCTCCGTGCGCGACGTCGAAAAACGCGTCGAACGTTCGCAAGCCTGGCTGGAGGTGCCACTCCCTCAGGTCGATCCGGGCACCATCGCTCTCGACGCCAATCCGGAAGGGGCCAAGGACTACATCCGTGCCATTTACGACCTCATTTTTCTCGCCTTTCAGACGGACCTCACGCGAATCGCCACCTATCAGATCGGCAGTTACGGGCCCACCGTTGCTCGCACTTTTCCCTCAGCCATCGGGCTTGAACCCAATTGGCATGGTCTCGCCCACGCCGCCGGCAAAAAGGGCCAAGCCACGGTGCTTGGAAAATTTGACCAGTTTCTCGCCCAAAACCTCGCACACTTTTTGAAGCGCCTAGCCGAGACACCTGATGGAGAGACGGGAGACAGTCTCCTGGATCGCACCCTGGTGCTCTACGGAAGTAGCAATAGCAAAACGCACGTCAACAAGGACTATCCCCTGCTGCTGGCTGGGGGACGCAAACTGGGCATCAAACACAATCACTATTTGAAGTTTGGTGATGACGTGCCGATGTCGAATCTCTTCGTCACCCTGCTTCAGGCCATGGGCATCGCCACGGATCGATTCGCCGATAGCACCGGCCCTCTTGATGGTCTAACCTAACGTTGGCCCATGATCGCTCGCATTTTCCGATGGATCGCGTGGATGGGATTGGGGTTGGTGGATCTTTGGGCGGTGGTGGATGCCGTCAGGGATCCGTTGAGTGGTTTTGATCAAAAGTCGGTGGAGATTCGCGTTGGGTTGGCGCAATGGTTCGGTGCTTGTTGGATAGTGGCCCATGTGGTAGGGCGAGGTTCGCTGTGATGGCGGGATGGAGCGTCGCTTTGGGGATGCGCCTTGTTCCTGGTGTGGATTTTGTTGGATGTCTTGCGTCCTCGATTTTGATGGATGCTTTGGCAGGTGGAATGGGCATGACCCTGGGATGACCCCTTTGTTATTTGGGATCGGGGATGGGGGGCGGATTTGATTGAGGGCGAGTCGCCCTCAATGCGGTTGGCGATT
>JAGRPD010000485.1 GCA_020439875.1 Verrucomicrobiales bacterium | reverse complement strand
GCGAGACTTCCTCCGGCCTGCTCTATTTCATCATGGCCTTCGTCGATGGGACGGACATCCATCAAATGCTGCGCGCCGCACCGGAGGGACGCCTGCCTGCCGCCCACGCCCTGGCCATCACCGCGCACGTCTGCGACGCCCTTCACTACGCTCACAGCCACGGCGTCATTCATCGCGACATCAAACCCGCCAACATCCTCATCAACACGGAGGGTCACATCAAAGTCGCCGATTTCGGCCTCGCCAAACTCGACGATCCCGCCGAGCGCGGCCTCACCCAGACCGGCCTCGCCATGGGAACGCCGGACTACGTTGCGCCCGAGGCTTTGATCCTCGGAGAGAAAGTCGATGGCCGCGCCGATCTCTACGCGGTGGGCGTCATGCTCTACCAAATGCTCACCGGCAGTGTGCCGCGCGGAGCCTTCAAGTCCCCCTCCCAGCGTGTGCCCGGCCTGGACCCTCGGCTGGATGACATCGTCGAAGCTGTCATGCAAATGGACCGCAGCGAGCGCTACCCCAGCGCCGAAGCCATGCGTGCCGCCCTCGATCCCGTCCTCTTCACCCCAGTGGATTCCGACGAACTCAAGCAGTACCAAACCAGCGCCATCCGCCAGGCGCTGCCCGTGGCGGACGATGAGGACAACCCCACCTCTAAGAAAAGCGGTTGGCTCATTGGAGTCGGGATCGCCGCCGTCGTCGCGGCAGTGCTGTTTCAGCTCTTCAAAAATCACGCCGAAGAGCCGCCTCCCCATCCCGTGAAACCCGCCGTGGCAAAGGCAGCCAACCTTCCCGATCCGCCCAAACCCGTCGCCTCAACGAAACCCTCCAACCCGCCAGAATCCGAACACCGGAACGAGCCACCCAAACCACCCCCAGCCCAAAAGCCGCCAGAGGAACCCAAAGTGGCGCAGGCTTCCAGCTTGCCCAAAATCCCCACGGCAACCGAGACGGTTGCCCCACTTTCCGAACCGCCTCCGCCCAAACCGGAACCGCCCGCCTCAAATCCGCCGCCCTTTCCGCCGGGCCAATGGGTCAAGCTCGATCCCGCAAGTCTTGTCAATCCACCCGCCAGCCGTCTCGAAAAAGACGGCTGGATCCTTTGCGAAACGCCGCCCGCCCCGATACTCCCCTTCAACTCATTTCCCAAGTCTTCCGCACACGGCATCCGTCTTGTCGTGGATCCTTCCCGAATGCAGCAGATGGATATCCGGCTTGCCCATCAAGGCAGCGCGGATGCCACCTATTTCAAGCTCGATTCCAACCAAGCGACCCAATGGAAATTCGTATCTCAAACCCGGCAGACTGTGGGTGCCTTTGAAACTCACAACGTTTCCGACGTCTTCAATCTCCCCCCGGGCTCGACGGCACCCTTTCAAGTCCAAGCCGTTGTCCTCAATGACAAGCTCTACGGCTGGTTTGATGGTGAGTTGAAATTGTTCTCGACCAAAGTGGCCCGTGTGAAAGGTGCCCCCTCCATTGGTCAGTTCCAGGGGGCCATCCGCGACATCGAAGTCATCAACCTCGACACCCTGTCCGAAACCGAAGCCTTTCAAATCCTCGGTATCGACAAAGATGGCAATGACCTCAACGCCCTCGCCGCCAAGAAGGAGAAACAAGCCGCCGAAGACAAAAAAACGCAGAACGCCCTCGCCGCCATACCCGAACTGCAAGCACTCGACCAGCAATTCCGCCAACTCGAGCAGGAGCGCGTCATCAAGCCCTTCAACACGGGCGTCACCCAGCTCAACAGCAGCTATCTCGGCGGCCTGGACCGCAAAATCGCCGAAGCCAAAGCCGCCGGCCAACTCGACAGTGTCCTCGCCCTGGAGGCGGAGAAAAAATCGCTGAACCAGCCTGATCCCACGCAGGTCAGCTCTTCGGATCGCTCGGCTGCTCTAGCCTCTCCCATTCCCGCCGAGGATGACGAAAAAACACCCGACTCCCTGAAACAACTGCGCGCCATCTACCGCGACGCCTTTGCCAATCTGGAAGCTACCCGCGCCACCAACCGCAAAGCCCTCACCGATCCGCTCGAGGTTCGGCTGAAACAGCTTGTCTCGCACCTCACTCAGAAGGATCGAGTCCCCGACGCCCAAAAAGTCCGCGAATACCGCCTCGCCCTCACCGCGAGCGGCGACGCTCCTGTCGCCGCCTCACCTGCCACCTCCAAGCCCGACCCAGGCGACAAGAGTGTCGCCGCTCCAGCCCCCTCCGCCAAAGGCAATGACCGCGCCGCTGCCGAGTGGGTGCTTTCACTCGGAGGCGAAGCATCCATTGTCGTCAGCAGTCGGGCAACCTCCTCAATGCGCGTGCGTAAGGCGGAGGATTTGCCCAAGGACAGTTTTTTCATATCCTACGTTGATCTTGCTTTTGGAGACACCTCGCCAAAACCGCAGCTTCCGATCGATAACTTGGATCTCCTGGCCGGACTTCAAGAATTGAAGGCCCTTCGATTGTCCGGCTCTTCCTTCTCCGAACCGATGCTCCGCATCCTGTCAAGTCTGCCCAGGCTCACCAAGCTTGTTTTGATTGAAGGCAACTATTCTGACGGCGTGGTGGATCATCTCAAGCTCTGCAAAAGCCTCACCGCTCTCACCATCGAATTGAATCCGAGTTTCACAGGGGCCCGTCTCGGTGAACTCACGCCGCTCAAGCTTACGGAGCTTTCCCTCAAAAACACCGGCGTCCTTCCGTCCCACTTCGCCACCATCGCGACATGGAGCGACCTAAAAAGCCTGACCCTATGGTATGCAGACTACACTGACGACGATGTTGAGGTTTTTTCAAAGATGTCGAAACTTGAGAGCCTCCAGGTATTGCAGACGAAGATCACTTTTGCCGGGTTGGATCACTTCGCCAATTGCCGCAAGTTGACCAGTCTCTGCACCGGCCCGCCGCCTGAGGAGCCGACGCCTGAATTCATGCGATTGGTTGAGGCCTTCCCGAAACTCTCTTCCTACAGTATGGAAGGGCCCTGCAGCCGCAGGCAAGTTGCTGCTCTGGCCGCTTTCAAGAACTTGGAAACACTCGAATTGCGAGACCCAGAGACGTCAGACGAGTCCTTGCTTGGCGTGCTCGACTTGCCGAAGCTCAAAACTTTGCGTCTGAACTCCGAGGGTGGGCGGGAAGTATCCCCCGCTGCAATTCAACAGCTAGCCGCTCACCGTGGACTGGAAAGTCTCATCAGTGATGGTTTGCCACAGTTTGACGACAAGACCCTCCTGGCACTCGCAGACATGCGTCAGCTGAAGAACCTCGAACTCGGTCCCACGCCCAAACTCACCGCTGTCGGCATTGCGGCCTTCAAGAAGAAACGCCCGGACGTGAAGTTCAACAAGTGATCCGTGCAAGGCCCCATTTCCCTAGCAGGGTCTTTTCGTGTCCGCCGGTAACACTTTCTCCGTCTCCCGGTAGAGACCTTTTCAGAAGCTTCCTTTCGGACCGTTGAATGAAAACGGTCCGC
>JAGRPD010000038.1 GCA_020439875.1 Verrucomicrobiales bacterium | reverse complement strand
TCGAGGATTACCGGACACGCTTCAGTTGGCTCGGCGTGCTGCCACGCATCTGCGGCTTTTCCCGGTACATCTCCACTGTGCCCGTCACCTGGAGGCGCTTGCCCGGCAGATCGTCGATGATCCAGTCGGCAGACTCCGCGATGCGATCTCGGTGGATGAAGACATTAAAATCAGAGCCCTCAAATTCGATCAACCGGTGCCCGCTCGATCCCAGAGTCGGCACGCTTTTCACCGTGCCGACCACCTTCGCCTCCGCCCCCACCAGCGAGCGGAGATGCGCGTCCTCCGTCGCATCGATCGCATCGCCGTCCGCCGTTCCGAGATCCATCCCCGGTGCGGGCGTGGCAGCAGGTGGGGGAGCCGTCGTGGTGGTCGGTGCGGGCGTCGGTGCAGTGGAGGGCGTCGCAGCTGGAGTCGGAGACGTGGCAGCCGCAACCGGCTCTCCACCCAGCCCCAGTGCCTCCGCCACTTGAGTCTGACTGCGCCGACTCAGTTGGCTCGTTGGTGTGACTCTTTCTTCGCCCGTTTTCAAAACAAAGGTCACCACACCAGGTTGTGCCGCCTTCACCTGACCTTCAAACATCGCCCCATCGGTGGTCACCCACGTTTTCCATCCGCTGTCCTGAGCCGTGGCGAGCAGCGGAACCATCAAACAACCGGCGAAGAGCGGCCGGAAAAGACGTCGAAGAGCATTCATGAATGGCACGATTCCGTGAATGCAGCCCGCAGCAAGTGGCAATTTCGTGCCGACTTCGCTCCAAAGTGGGCTTCCCGTTTTCTTCCAAACAAAAGGGCGGCGGTGCCAACACCGCCGCCCCACTGTTTTTGGAACCGACCTCAAACGTCCCGTTTAGAACCGACCCGCCAGCAGCTCCCGTTGGCAATCCAACTCCCGCGGCATGTCGTCGTAGAGATCCAGATAAAGCTCCTCGGTCGAGAGCAGCTCTTGGCGGAACTCCCGATTGTCCACGCCCATCAGCTCTCCCCATTGTTCCTGGGTGAAGGACTCCATGCCCTCCCAATTCATCTCCGTAAAGCGCGGCATCCAGCCCAGCTCATCTTCGTGACCACGCCCTTCTCCTCGGACCCGTTTGATGATCCACTCCAGCACCCGCATGTTTTCTCCGAAGCCCGGCCACAAAAACTTGCCTTCCGGACTCTTGCGGAACCAGTTGACGTGGAAAATGCGCGGCACCTCCTTGATCAAGCGGCGCATCCGCAGCCAGTGCGCAAAGTAGTCGCCCATGTTGTAGCCGCAGAAAGGCAGCATCGCCATCGGATCTCGGCGCACCTTGCCCACCGCACCGGCGGCCGCTGCCGTGGTCTCGGATCCCATGTTGGCTCCGAGAAACACCCCGTGCACCCAATTGAATGCCTGGAAAACCAACGGAAAGGTCGTCGCCCGACGACCACCAAAAATGATCGCATCGATCGGCACCCCCGCTGGATTTTCCCAGTCCGAGTCGATCGTCGGACACTGCGCTGCCGGAGCCGTGAAGCGGGAGTTTGGATGAGAAGAGGGGCGTCCGCAATCGGGCGTCCAGTCTTGCCCCCGCCAATCGGTCAAGTGAGCGGGCGGCTCATCCGTCATGCCCTCCCACCACACATCGCCATCGTCGGTAAGCGCCACATTGGTGAAAATCACGTTTTCTTTGATCGACGCCATCGCGTTTGGATTGGATTTCCAGGACGTTCCTGGAGCCACGCCAAAGTAGCCCGACTCTGGATTTGTCGCCCACAGGCGGCCGTCCTCACCCGGTCGCAGCCAAGCGATGTCGTCTCCCACGATTGTGACCTTCCATCCCTTTTGCAGGTAGGACTCCGGCGGCACCAGCATGGCAAAATTCGTCTTGCCGCAGGCGCTGGGAAAGGCTGCTGCCACGTAGTTTTTCCGGCCATCGGGGGATTCCACACCCGTGATCAGCATGTGCTCCGCCATCCAGCCCTCATCCCGGCCCATGACGGAGGCGATCCGCAGAGCCAGGCACTTCTTGCCGAGCAACGCATTGCCACCGTAACCGCTGCCAAACGACCAAATCGAGCGGTCATCGGGAAAATGAACGATGTACTTCGTTTCACTGCAGGGCCACGGCACGTCCGCCTCACCTGGAGTCAGCGGCGCACCCACGCTGTGCAGGCAGGGCACAAACTCACCGGACTCGCCCAGTTGCTCAAGCACCGCCTGGCCCATGCGAGTCATGATGCGCATGTTGGCCACCACGTAGGGACTGTCCGTCACCTCGATGCCGATCACGGAGAAGGGAGAGCCTAAAGGTCCCATGCAGAAAGGGATGACAAACATCGTCCGGCCCTTCATGCAACCGGCGAAGAGATCGGTCAGCTTCGCCTTCATCTCATCGGGCGCGCACCAGTTGTTGGTAGGGCCCGCATCGGCCTTGCGCTTGCTGCAAATGAAGGTCCGCTCCTCCACCCGCGCCACATCGTTCGGATCGGACCAGGCCAGGTAGCTATTGGGCCGTTTTTCAGGGTTCAGTTTGCGAAACGTGCCGGAAGCCACCAGCAGCGCACACATTTCATCGTACTCAGCTTCGGAGCCATCGCACCAACGCACGGCGTCCGGCTGGCACAGGGTTTTCACTTCGTCGATCCATTGCAACAGGGAGGAATTTTGAGTCATGGACAGTCACCCTAGCACAAACCGAGCCGAGCATCTTGTGGAAAGCTGGAACAAGATTGGCACGCTTTCCGGTTTTCTCGTGATTCATTGCCATCACCACTAGGTTTGACTTTGATGCGGCTTCGCGTTTGTTGCGCCCTTCAAATGGTTGATCTGCTGGAAGCGAAATTTGCCTCGAATGAGGCCGTTATTGGCGTTGTCGGGCTTGGCTACGTGGGCTTGCCTTTGGTGCTGGCGTATTCGGACAAAGGGTTTCGAACCATTGGATTTGATGTGGATGAATTCAAGGTGGGAGCTCTGAGCGCTGGACGCAGCTACATTGAGCACATTCCTTCGGCGGCCATCTCCAAACATGTCAAGACAGGCATTCTCGAGGCGACGACGGATTTTTCGCGGGTCAAAGAGGTTGATGCCCTGCTCATTTGCGTGCCAACGCCTCTCGGGGAGCACTTCGAGCCCGATTTAAGCTATGTGATCCGAACGATGGAGGCGATCGTTCCCCATCTGCGCCCAGGTCAGGTTTTGAGTCTGGAAAGCACCACGTACCCCGGCACCACGGCGGAAGAAGTTGTGCCTCGGGTCGAAGAGCGGGGGTTTGAGGTAGGGAAGGAGCTGTTTGTGGTTTATTCCCCGGAGCGTGAGGATCCAGGGAATCCGGAGTTTGCGGGAGTGAACATCCCGAAAGTGGTGGGGGGAACGACCGAGATGTGTTTGAATGCAGGTATGTTGCTCTATGGTGCGGCATTCAAAGCCACGGTGCCAGTGCGCAGCACTCAAATCGCGGAGTTTACGAAACTGCTCGAAAACATTTACCGCGCCGTGAACATCGGGCTGGTCAATGAACTCAAGATCGCAGCGGACCGCATGGGCATCGATATTTGGGAGGTGATCGCTGCTGCTAGCACCAAGCCGTTTGGCTTCAAAGCCTTTTATCCAGGGCCCGGCTTGGGCGGTCACTGCATCCCCATTGATCCGTTTTATCTGACCTGGAAGGCTCGCGAATACGGCGTGCACACTCGATTCATTGAGTTGGCGGGCGAAATCAACCGCCAAATGCCGCGCTACGTGGTGCAAAAAGTGATGCAGGCTCTCAATGGCCAACGCAAGGCGGTGAATGGAGCCCAAATCCTCATTCTCGGACTGTCCTACAAAGAGAATGTCGATGACCTGCGTGAATCGCCGACTTTTGCGTTGATGGATGAACTGAAGGCCATGGGCGCTGAAGTCTCCTACCATGATCCGCACATTCCAGAGATCGGACCCACTCGAGAACACATGAACTGGTGCGGCCTCAAGAGTGTGCCTCTGACGGAAAGCCTGAAAGATGCTTGTGATTGCGTGATCATTGCCACAGCCCATAAAGAGGTGGACTATGGCAACCTAGCCAATTGGGCTTCCTTGATCGTGGATACGCGCAATGCGATGGCCAAAGCAGGAGTGATTGACAACCCCAAAGTGGTGAAGGCCTAATGGATCCTTCGTTTTTTGCCGACATTCTCGCACCAGCTGATGGTAAACGTTGGCTGGTCACCGGAGCTGCGGGTTTTATTGGATCGAACCTCGTGGAGACCTTGCTCCGCAATGGTTGTGACGTGACCGGACTTGACAACTTTTCGACGGGATTTTCCGCCAACCTCGAAACGGTGCGAGACATCGTGAGTGAAGAAGCCTGGGGACGGTTTCGAATGATCGAAGGTGACATTCGGAACGTCGAAGATTGCCGCGCAGCCTGTGAGGGAGCGGACCTCATCCTTCATCAGGCCGCTCTGGGTTCGGTGCCGCGCTCCCTCCAGCATCCCGAGGCAACCAACGACGTCAACGTGG
>JAGRPD010000484.1 GCA_020439875.1 Verrucomicrobiales bacterium | reverse complement strand
ATCGACGAATCGCTTACCGCGAGCACTTGGGGCGATTCAATCGCACGCTCGGCATGCTTTGCCGACTCTACATCGGCGGCACGGCGCATGAACTCGGCCACGCCCTCGGCCTGCCTCACAATGAGGCCACTCCCTCCGAGGGATTCCGCTGGGGAGTCGCCCTGATGGGATCCGGCAACTTCGCTTGGCGTGGGGAACAGGTCGGCAAACCGGGGGCCTTTCTCACCACTGCCAGCGTGGCCCGCCTGCTGAGTCATCCTCTGATGACGCAAAGCAACCGCCAGCGCTTTGCCCCCACCTTGGCGGAGATGGATCAAGTGCACTTTGCAGCGAGAGCTGACGGCGGCATCCATCTCAGCGGCAGCGTACTGGCCGATCCTCCGGCCTACGCACTGATCGCCGACACCGATCCTGAAGGCGGGGCCAACTACGATTCGCACACCTGGACCGCCGCCGTGAATGAGCAAGGGCACTTCAGTTTGGACATCACCACCCTGCGCTCGGTTCCGCAAGAGTTGCGGCTCACCGTTTGCCACCTCAACGGCGGCTCCAGCACCGTGATCCGCCTGCCCTTCGGACCGAGAGCGGATGCCGATGCGATGGCTGCCGATCTCACCTCCACTCTGAGCTGGCGGCAGGCCGAGGCCGACTATTTGGCTGGAAAAAAAGACCGCGCCGCCGCTCGCTGCCAGCAGGCGCTGCCACAGGCCACCGCCTCCATTGCACCCCGCCTGCAGCACATGCTGAAACTCGCCCGGGGTCAGGCGGCGACACAACCTCTCAGCGTCCTGGAGGGAGATGAAATACATTTGGCCGATGTAACTCCGGAGCTGGCCGACGTGGGCTGGGGAGCTCCCCGCCGCAACGAGTGTTACAACCCGCCCGGCATCAACCAAGGCGTCTGCCTCATCGTGGGCGGTGCGTTTTATTCCTCCGGACTCTACGCGCACAGTCCGTCAAAGCTGCGTTACTCGCTTGATGGCACCTGGCATCGCTTCGAAGCCACCGTCGGTCTTCAGCAGGGCGCGCATCAGGTGGGCACCGGCGTCTTCATCGTGAGAGGAGACGGCAAGGAACTCGCCCGCGTTGGCCCGCTGCGCATGGATGAGTCGGCGAAAATCCAGGCCGACATCACCGGAGTGCGCCAACTGGAACTCGTCACCGAACCGGATGGCGAGAGCAATGCCAGCAGCTGGACGGTCTGGGCCGCGCCACGTTTGATGCGGTGACTGCAATCCCGCGTCCTGCTCAGCGCGGTTGCGGCATCGGCGCATGCATCGCTTCCTGCCAGACCTTCAGGCGCGTGCGCAGTTCCCGCACCTTTTCCGGATTCTCCGCAGCGAGGTTTTTCTGTTCACCGACATCGTGAGCGAGGTCATACAACTCGATCTCATCGGTTTCCCAAAGCTCCAGCAGCTTCCAGTCGCCGGAGCGGATCGCCGCGCCTGGAGTCCAGGTGGAGCCGTGATAGTGCGGATAGTGCCACACCAGCTCACGATTTCCGCCCGCCTCCATGCCACGCAGTTTCGGCATCAGACTGAGGCCATCCACATGCAGATCGGGGCGGGCAGGCAGCCCGGCCAGCTCGAGCATGGTGGGAAAAAAATCCATGCTCACCACCGGCTCATCGCAGAGGGATCCCGGCTTCGTCACACCCGGAGCCCGCACGATGAGCGGCTCGCGAATGCCGCCTTCATAGAGCCAGCCTTTGCCCGCGCGCAGAGGTAGATTGCAGGTGGGACCCGGCGTCGGCTTGGTGCAGAGACCGCCGTTGTCCGAGAAAAAAATCACCACCGTCTCCTCCGCGATGCCCTGCTGCTTCAGGCACTGCATCACCGCGCCCACACTCTCATCCACCGCCGCCACCATGGAGGCGTAGTCGGCATTGTCCTGGCGCGGTCGTGACACTCCGCGATGCTCCACGATGGCCTCAGGCTCCTCCGCGAGGGCGGCTGCTTTTTCGCGAAAATGACCCACACGCTTTTCATAGGGCGTGATCGGCGTGTGCACGTTGTAGTAGCTCAGGTAGGCCAGAAAGGGCTTCTGTTTGGCCCGCCCCTCGATGAATTTCACCGTCTCCTCAGTCAGTCGTTCCGTCAGGTATTCCCCCTCCGCCTTGGCCTCCAGCCGCAGATTGCGCCACGGTGCGTAGTATCCGCCCGGAGGCGAGCCCGCCTCCATGCCTCCGATGTTGATGTCAAAACCCTGATCTTCAGGAAAGTGACCCTGCTTTCCGAGATGCCATTTTCCGGCAAAAAAGGTGGCGTAACCCGCCTCCCGCAGCACCTCAGCCAGCGTCACCTCCTCCAGCGCCAGATCATCCCGATCCTCCACCTGATGGAACTTGGCTCCCTTCACCTTGTCCGCATTCATGCCCGGGATCCAGTCCGTGATCCCCACCCGCACCGGGTGCCGTCCGGTCAGGATGCTCGCACGCGTCGGCGAGCAGATCGACGCCGCCGCATAGGCCTGGGTGAAGCGCATGCCCGACGCCGCCAGCGCATCGATGTGAGGCGTCTCATAAAAGGTCGAACCCGCGCAGCCCAGGTCTGCCCAACCCAGATCATCCACCAGAAAAAAAACAAAATTCACCGGCTTCTCCGCCGTCGCCAGCGAAGAAAACCAACTCCATATCACCAACCAAAAGGACCATTTCATGCGCCACTGAAACGCCCGCCTGTCCCGCAGCTTTCACCTTCCCGTGAAGCCACTTTGCAGCTCAACCTCCTCAACGCACCCGGTCAATCCACCGCTCCAGCGCCTCCTCGGATCGACACGCCGTCACCGCCTCCGCCAAAACCCGCGCCACCTCTAGGCGAGAGACCTTGACCCCCAGCCAACGCCCCGGCACCGCCGTCTGTCGCATCCGCGCCAGCGTCCGCCAAGCCAGCATCAGCGGCAGGGCCGTGGCGTAGCGCAATTTGCCATCGCGCACCTGCACCACATAGCGTGCCCCCGCCTCCAGATGCGTTTCACAGACCTGCGCCCAGTGATCCCAGAGAGGCGTCACTCGGCCTGGATCCCTCAAAAAAGTCTCGGCAGATTCTCCGTCCGATTTTTCCCACTGCTCAGCCGGCAGATAGCAGCGCCCCAGCGCGCGATCTTTGGCCACGTCGCGTAGGATATTGACCAACTGCAAGCCCTTGCCCAGTCGCGTGCCATCGCTCCGCAGATCCTCCAGCACCGCGCCCTCCACAAACGCGTCCGGCAAACGCAGCGCACACAGATCCGTCCAAAACGCCCCCACACAACCCGCCACCCGCCAGGTGTAATCCTCCAACTCCGCCGCATCGCGCAGACTCGCCACCGGCCCATCCCCCGGGAAACGCTCAATGTCCAACACCTGGCCCGAAATGATCTCCCGCAACACCGCCGTGACCAACGTCCGCGTCGCCTCGTCCAGACTCCAAAACCAAGCCAAACCTTGCCGCGCCCGCTGCATCAACCGTGCCTCCGCCGCATCCGTCTGGAGCGGAGCAAAATCGCGCTCCAGCGCCATCGACCAGGCCACTTCCCGCGCCTCATCCCGCTGCGCCAAGAGCCCCGCGTAGTCTGCCAACAAAGCCAACCGCAGCTGCGCTGAAACCGCTGCCGTATCCGCCAAGGTATCGGCGGTACGTGCCAGCAGATAAGCCAGCGAGATCGGCTCTCGCACCTCCTTGGGCAGCGCTCGCAGCGTCAGATAAAACGATCGCGAAACCGAAGCCAAAAGCTGGCCACCGAGTTCGCGTTCATAGGAAGACTCATCCGTCATGTCGCACCCTTCCCCATCGCCATGGTTTTGCCCACTGAAAAACGGATTGGTCAGGCAGCGACGCCGCTTCCGGCTTCTTTTCTTCGCGCCAAGAGGGCACCTGCATCTCCGCTTAAATCGAGCGAAAAAATTGGCTCCTGAGGTTGGGATCGAACCAACGACCTAGTGGTTAACAGCCACCCGCTCTACCGCTGAGCTACTCAGGAGAATGCCCGCTCTTTTTCAAAGCGGAGGGCATCTTTAGCGTGTCATTGAGACAGCGCAAGCCCTTTTCTCGCTGAATCGAAAATGAGCAAGTCTTACGGTCAAAGATGGGAGGCGGCGGAAAGGTTGATGCTTGTTGCGCAGGAAATGGTGTTGGCAAGCTAACGGTTTTCGTTCATGCTCGCTGCAACCTGGAGGAACGACCGCGGGTCGTGCCGAAGGGATCTTTGACAGGGCGTGCTGAGGCGGCCTCGCGGAGGCTGGCTGAGTAGGCCTCTTTTTCTTCTGCTGTGTTCGAACTCAGGATGGATGTGGCCCGACCCGTTTCTTCCTTCCCGGGGGCTGCGCGACGGCGGAGCTTCGTGTCAGGCCTGATTTTTCAGGAAGGCGCTGCTTCACCCATGCGGGTTCCCACCTGGTCTCACTGGGATACGTGAGCCCCCCATCCGGACGGCACTTGTGGTTGAAAAATCATGTCAGGCCTCTCGGTGCCGTTGGTGCCGGGAGGCCTTTTGTTTTTGCCGGAGGCAGGTTTGGCCGTATCTTAGGCCTTTCCGAGTTCAGCGCGCATGCTTCCCTGGTTTTCCGATTCTCGTTTCCCCCTCTTCTTGGCCCCTATGGCTGGAGTGACGGATCGCGTCTTTCGCGGTCTGTGCAAGGAGCTGGGCGCGGACGTGATGGTGACGGAGTTTGTCTCCGCAGAGGGCATCCTCCAGGCAGATGATCGGACCCGACACTACACGGAGTTTGACGAGGTGCAGCGCCCCGTGGGGGTTCAGCTTTTTGGGGCAGATGGTGCCCGCATGGGTCTGGCGGCTCGGCGCATCATTGAGTGGAAACAGCCGGATTTCATCGACATCAATTTTGGCTGTCCCGTGAACAAGGTGGTGTCCAAAAATGGAGGCTCCTCGCTGCTGCGGGATTGCCCTCTGCTGGAGTCCGTCGCGCGGGGTATCGCCGATGCCGTGCGCCCGACGGGGGTGCCAGTGACGGCCAAAATCCGCGTCGGCTGGGACAGTCAATCCATCAATGCGGTGGAGGTGGCGCGGCGGCTGGAGGATCAGGGCATCCAGGCCATCGCGGTGCATGGGCGGACCAAGGCGCAGGGCTACACCGGCATGGCCGACTGGGAGATCATTGGCCAGGTGGCGGACGCGGTGAGCATTCCTGTCATTGGCAATGGCGATGTGGCGAGCGGAGCGGATGTGGAGGTCCGCAGGGCGCAGACGCCGGTGCGGGGCATCATGATCGGACGCGCGGCGATGCACAATCCGTGGGTTTTTCAGGAGGCTCGACACTATTTGGAGCACGGCACCCATCTGGATCCGGTGCCCGTCGAGGAGCGCTTCCACTTCATGCGCCGTCATTGCGAGCTGGCGATTGCAGCCTCCACTCGCGGCGGTGAGATGGAGGTGATGCGGTCGATGCGGGCGCGGCTGATGCACTACACTCGGGCCATCCGAGGTGGCAAACGTCTGCGGGTGGCCTTTGCTCAACTCGGCAGTTTGATGGAGTTGGAAGATCACTTCGCCGCCTTTTTGGATCATGCCCGCCATTGTGAACCCCGAGAGCTGGAAAATTTACCGACATGACTTTTTCGAATCCCTGGTTCACCGCCACGCTGCTCGGTGTGGTCCTTCTCTTTCACCTGGATCTGCTGGTGGCACTGCTGAACGTGAGGCAGTTCGCCAAACCGCTGCCACCGCGGATGGCGGCGCTGTACGATGAGGAGAAATTGAAGCTCTGCGCGGAATATCATGGACGAAGTGCCCGTCTCGACCTGATGCGGGATTCGTTTTTTCTGGCCGTCCTACTGATGTTTTGGCTATTCGGTGGATTCGCTTGGCTGGACCGTTGGAGTACGGCTCTGCCCTTTGGAACGGTCTGGAATGGCGTGGCAGCAATCGCTGCCCTGCTGCTGACGCGTGCGTTGTTGGCGCTGCCCTTTGATGCGTGGGACACGTTCGGCGTGGAGACGGAGTTTGGATTCAATCGCACCACACCCGGCACCTTCATTGCGGATCGTCTGAAGGGCTTGTTTTTGTCGGCACTGCTGGGTTTGCCACTGCTGGCGCTGGTGCTGTGGTTTTTTCAAACCCAACGCTGGGCCGCTGCGTACGCCTGGGGGTCTCTCGCGATTTTTTCCCTACTGATGACCTGGCTGGCTCCCCGGCTGATCATGCCGCTGTTCATGAAATTTCAGCCGCTGGAAGACGGCGGTTTGAAACAAGCGATTCTAGACCTCGCGGCTCGCCTCCACTTTCCGGTGGCGGAAGTCAGTGTTGTGGATGGCTCTCGCCGCTCCTCGAAGGCCAACGCCTTTTTTGCGGGATTCGGTCGCACCCGCCGCATCGCGTTGTTTGACACCTTGGTCAGCAGCCATGAGCAGGATGAATTGCTCGCGGTTTTGGCCCATGAGATCGGCCACTCGCAACGCGGCCATGTGCCTCGGCACCTCGCAGTGGGCTTGCTGGAAAGCGCCCTCCTCTTCGCCTTGCTGCACTTTGCGCTGCAGGCTCCGGGTCTCTACCAGGCTTTTGGCGTCAGCGGGCAGCCCATCGCGCTGGGTTTGGTGTTTTTCTCTCTCCTTTACCGTCCCGCAGCCCTGCTGCTGTCGCTCATCTCCAGTGCCCTGAGCCGTCGGCACGAATACGAAGCGGATGCTTACGCGCGGGAGGCGATGGGATCCGCCACGCCGCTGGTGACAGCTTTGCAAAAGCTCTCGACCGATCACTTGGCCCACCCTTGGCCGCACCCCTTGGCAGTGGCCCTGCACTATTCTCATCCGCCCCTGCAGCAGCGTCTCGCCGCTCTCGAATCCTCTCCCGCCTAACTCGACCCCCACCTTCCTCGCATCATGGCCGCGTTAACCCTCCAGTGCCCTCACTGTGGAAAGCCGTTTTTGGCGATGCATTCGCACCCCGACTCGTTGGCGACCTGCCCGCACTGCTCTTGCAATGGACCTCTGCGCAACTTCCATGTCATGGGAGCTGCACCTGGCAGCAGCGCCACCAGCCTGCCTCTGCAGCGGCGGCAGATCCGCCAGGCGACTCCCGATGCACCTCCCCCTCCGCAGCCCTCGACAGCAGCGGACAACCCGTTTGCCGAACAGCAGCCTCTCACCCCTCCCTCCGAGGAACCAACCGAACCTGCCCCCGAAGAGCGGCGACGCGCCACCCGTCCGAAGAAGTCGGCCTTTGCTCAGGCAGGAGCAGCGGTGGATGCCGATTGGGAAGCCCCTCACGAAGAGTTTTCCGAAGAACTCCCCGAATGGGATGAGGGCGCTCAACACATCGCCCGCCCGCCCGGTCGGCGCTGGTCTCCCCTCGCTGTGTTCACCGGCATCGTCTTGTTGCTCGCCTGCGCGGCCGGTGGTGCCCTGCTGATTTGGCTGAGCCTCAAAGAGAAAAAACAAAACGTCTCCAGCGATGGCAGCAACACGGAGATGCAGCGCCGCTCCGTCTTGGCTGACAGCCTGATCAAACCTCCGGGTCAAACCTTGGAGCAACGGGTCAGCTGGGAGTTGTATGCCGACTCCTTGGTGCAGCGCGTGCCCGGAACGTTGGATCCTTTGTTTGCCCCATCCACCGTGGATCGGCGTCCGTACCTGCATGATGCGGACACCGCGCTGCCCCGGGTGGAAAAATTTTTCGCACGAACTCCGCGCCCCGATATTGGGCCAATCGAGCGCCTGAAGATTGCCCCTCTCCTGCTCTCGACCGGAGAGCGCATCGCCCTGTTTCGGATCAGCACCACCACCAATGAAGCGGGTGGGTTGGGGCGATTTTACGATGTCGATCCCAACGAACCGCTGCAGTTGGATTGGGATCTGTTCGAAGAGACGCACGACGAGGTTTTGAAAAACTATCTGCTCGACAAAAGTCAGCACAACGAGAGCCAATGGTTTCAGGTGGGGCTCCGGCGCACCCACGGTCTCGAGCTGAATGAAGAACAGAGGGAGACCTTTCACCCCTTTGAGCTGCAGGGAGCCGCATCAGGCGGAGTCCGTGTCTATGCCTACTGTCGAAAGTCTCTGCCGATCGGCAAACGCTTGGACGAGTTGATGGATTGGTCAGAGGTGTACCTCGGCACCTTGCTCGTCGGCGTGGAGCAGATGCAGACGGGCGAGTTTCGCCTTATGATATTGGACTTTCGCGGTTCAGGATTGGTGCAGGAAAAGTAGCCTTCCCCGAGGGTCACGGAGCTGCGGCAAAGTGTGCCGGAAGCCACGAAATCTGGTCGATTTAAAAAAAATCGCACAGATGGCCCAGAAGCTGCTTGCCCGTAGAAGGTGGTGGGAGTATTCACCAGTTCAACAAGCACTCCGCAATGCCAGACCAGGGACTCTACCAAACTCAGACGCAGAAGCTGGCCATCGGCCCGCAGATGCAGCAGAGTCTGCAGATCCTGCAAGCTCCGACTCTGGAGTTGCGTCAGATCATCCAGACAGAGCTGGAGACCAATCCTGTGCTCGAAGTCGAAACACCCGACGTACCGCTGGAGGAGGCGCTGCCGAGTGATCCGGACGCTTCCGATGAGTGGGATTCGCCATCGGCCATGGAGGATGAGTGGAAGGACTACTGGTCTCAGTCTCGCCTCACGGACCCTCATCGCCGCGCCGATGATCAGGAGCGCTGGCAGTACATGATGGACTCCATCACCGCGCCGATCACCCTTCAAGAGCACCTCATTTCTCAACTGCGCACCGCCGGCATTGAGAATCCGCGCCTGGTGGAAGATGTGGAGTTTCTCATCGGCAATCTGGGTGATGATGGATTGCTGCATACCCGTCTCGAAGACCTTAGCTTCATGCACGCGGTGCCCATCGATGAACTGGCTGCCGCCAAAGACCTGCTGCAAAGCTTCGATCCCGTCGGCGTCGGAGCGGAAGATTTGAGGGAATGCCTGCTGATTCAGCTGGAGCGCATGGGCCGCAAACACAGCCTCGCTTACCGCTTGGTGGATCAGTTTTTGGAGGACTTAGCACATCGGCGCTACCCCGTGATCGCACGGAAGCTCGGTGTTCCGGTGGATCAGATCTCCCGAGCTGCCGACCTCATCAGCACGCTCGATCCACGCCCCGCGCAGGCGTTTTCCGTCAACACCAACGCCTACGTCAATCCCGACGTTCTGGTGGAAAAACAGGGGAATGAATGGATCGCCGTGATGAATGGAGACGATCTCCCGGCCCTGCGGATCAGCCATGCGTACAAAGACATGTTGGGCCAAAATGTGGCCCGCGGTGATGTGGGCCACTTCATCCGGGAAAAAATCCGCAGTGGCAAATTCTTGATCCGCTCCATCCAGCAGCGGCAGCAGACGATCCAAAAAATCGCCACCGAGATCATCCATCATCAACGGGAGTTTCTGGAGCAAGGCAGCGCGCATCTGCGCCCCCTCAACATGGCCACCGTGGCGGAAGCCGTGGGCGTGCATGAAACCACCGTGAGCCGAGCCATTGCAGGCAAGTTCATCCGCACTCCCCATGGCGTGTTTGAGTTGAAGTTCTTTTTTTCCCACGGTGTCCGCACCGACTCGGGTGAGGACGTCAGCAACAACAGCGTCAAAAATGCCATTGCGGAATTGGTCAAACAGGAGTCCAAAACCCGCCCCCTCAGCGACGATAAGCTGGCCAAACTCCTGGCCGAGCAAGGCATCCAAGTCGCGCGCCGCACCGTGGCGAAATATCGCGAATCCCTCGGCATCCTCCCCAGCCACCTGCGCAAGTCCTTTTCTTGAAGCGAGGGCCTCTCAGGTCTTCGCTCGCTGGTGCGACTCGGGATTGCCTTGCTCTTTGCCGGAAAATCTGAGACAACAGGGAAAATCGTTGGAGGGCGGCATCTGCGTCCGCCAACTCACCCCTGAACTTTATGACCCCATCTGACCCGCGTCCCAGCATCGCCATGGAGACCTTTGAATTGCGCGAAGGCCAAATCGAAAGCGATCACACTCAAGAAGCCGTGGATGCCTTTGCCGCCGATTTTCAGGCGCTGCAGCATTTTGGCAGCAAGGTGGGGGCTGCGCTGAGGTTTGAGAATCCGTGGATGGGTGCGCTGCAGGAGGCTGATTATTGCGTGGCCTACTCCAGCCCCGAACGCCAGCTCGCAGGTCGCGTGCATGGCATGGGAGCACGCATCGGCGAGCGCGCGCTGCTGTTTGAGCTGCTCAGCCACATCACCCCCGAACAATCGTAGTCTCACCGTCGCCCCCACCCCTTTTCTTCATGCCAGCCAGTATCATTCCCTCCCTGCGTGCCGCGTTTGAGCGTCTCAAGCACGGCGGATCCGTCAGTGGCGCTTGCCTCGGATGGCGTCGTCAGCTGCTCCTCAATCTCACACCCTATGAGGACTTCCGTGCGGAAAAACTCATCGGGGCCATCCTGGATGCGCGGGCTCATTTTGCGACCACCGAGCGCTCGGTGGAGACGTTTTGGTTCGGTTTTGACGGCGTCTTTGTACTGGGCACCTGCTATCGCGATTGCACCTTGGTCTTGCTCCACACGCGGGCACATGAGGTGGACTTTTTGAAATCGGCCTCACGCACCATGCTGGAGGATGCCCAACTCCTGATCCAGTCGCTGCTGCATCCCGGTGATGAGGTGGCCGATGGAGGTGACACCCAACCGCTCGTGGATGAGGACGACTCTGGGCAAAGCACCAACTGGATTCCGCGAGCTTAACCCGACTTCGCGGACTCGTCGA
>JAGRPD010000483.1 GCA_020439875.1 Verrucomicrobiales bacterium | reverse complement strand
GCATCTACCTGCGCGGCACGCCCCAAGTGCAGATTTGGGATTTCACCGAAAACGACGAGCGCGCCCTCTCCCTCGGCAAGCAATTCGGTTCCGGCGGCCTTTGGAACAACAAGAACGAAGAAGGCAAGAATCCCACCAAGCTCATGGACAAGCCGTTTGGCGAGTGGAACCACTTCCACATCACCATGATCGGCGAGCGCGTCACCGTCGAGTTCAACGGCGAGGTCGTCGTGGACAATGCCCCGCTGGAAAACTTCTTTGCCAACAAAAAGGCCGGCTATCTGGCCTACGGCAAAAAAGACGCCAAAGGTGCCGCCGCCACGGAGGAAAAGAAACCCAACGGCTGGTTCCCAGATCCCGTCTATGCCAAAGGCCCCATCCAACTGCAAACTCATGGCAGCGAGATCCGCTGGAAAAACGTCTTCGTCCGTGAGATTCCTGCCGAAGAAGCCAACCGCCGCCTCGCCGAGCGCAACGATGAGGGCTTTGTGGAGCACGTCAATGGCAAGGACCTCAGCAACTGGCAAGGGGCTGTGGACAGCTACGAAGTCGTCGATGGAGCCATCACTTGCAAACCTGGCAAAGGCGGTGACCTCCTCACCCAAGACGAGTTTGAGAATGGCATCATCCGCGTTGAATTCAAACTCCCCCCCGCCGGCAACAACGGCATCGCTCTGCGCACGCCTCTTGGCGGTCACTCCGCCAAGGACGGCCTCGAACTCCAAGTCATCGATAGCGACGGTTACAACGCCAAGATGGCCGCCGCAGGCAAGTCCGGCCTCAAGCCCTACCAATACCATGGCTCCCTCTACCACTGCGTCGGAGCCAAACACGGCTACCTCCGCCCCGTCGGCGAGTGGAACTACGAAGAGATCGAAGTCGAAGGCCAGCACATCAAGGTCACCCTCAACGGCACCAAGATTCTCGACGTGAATCTGGACGAACTCGACCGCAGCCAAATCGAACATCCGCCCGCCGGATTGGATCGCACCAAAGGTTTCATCGGCTTCGCTGGCCACAGTGACCCCGTCGTCTTCCGCAGCTTCAAAGTGAAGAAGAAGTAAGTCCTCCAGCAATCCCCAGCTTCCTCGCGCCCGTCACGCCTCGAGCCTGACGGGCGTTTTTTTTTGAGGCAACCGGGAAGCATCCACCCGTGGACCCTCGCGGCCAAGAGCTGGCGCAATCGTCGTCCCACTCCTGGTCCCGAATCCCCTACTTCTTCGCCTTTTTTGTCTTCGCCTTCTTGGCGCTTTTTTTGACGCTCTTCTTTTTCTCGGCTTTCGCTTTCTCCTTCTCTTTGGCGAGACGCTTTTTCTTGTCCTTCAGCGCTTTTTCCAGCCGCTTCTCCATCTTCTTTTTGAGCTTCTTCCAGTGCTCTTCCGCGACGATGAATCCCACGCAGCGCTTGGAGCCGCATTGGCAGGGGTGATCCTCCCATGTCTCCAGATCGAAGCCGTAGTTGTAGCTGAGTTCCTCTCCCTTGCGGATTTTCCGAAGGGCATAAATCCAGATCTCGTCGTCTTCGATGAGTGCCTCGCAATTGGGATCGCAGGAGTGATTGATGAGCTTGGCGTCATTGCCGATTTCCGCGCCGTCGATGTCCCACTCGTCATTCAGCGCAAAAATATAGACAGCCCCTTCCCCGGTGGTTTGCGCCTTCTCAATGAGAGCGATGGAGCGCCGCTCAGACTCCTCTTTGGTGATGCGCTCTCCGATGTACTGCATGACGGCCTGCCCCTTGCGCAGGTCCTGCGCGGCAAAGATGCCGCGAGCGTGAATCGAAGAATTCCGAATTTCGTACAGGGGGGCGGATGGGTCGTCTTTTTTGGCCATGAGCGGTGTGCGCATCTCCTGCCTCGCCGCAGGATGAAGTCAAGCTTCACCCCACGCTGACGAGCAGTTTTTTTTGAATCGATGGGGGTCGCCGGAGGCTCAACGATGCTCGACGATGTCAGCCGCTTCGAACCGCACCTTGGGGAGCACCGCGTACTTGTCGGTCTCGGCGCGATAGCCTGCGGGGCAAAGCACGGCGGTGGTGTAGTCGGTGCCGTGCAGACCGAGGATGTCATCAAACTTCGCGGCCACAAATCCTTCCATCGGGCAGGTATCAACGCCGAGGACGGCAGCGGCGGTCATGAATTGACCGAGGGCGATGTAGCTTTGCAGTTTGGCCCAGGTGTCCAGCCAGCCTTGCTGCTCGGCGCTGTCCCGAAACTTGGCGACCATGCTGCGAAATCCTGCCAACGCCTCAGCCGTGCCTCCGCGCACCTCGATCATGCGACGGATGTTGGCGTCGATGTGATTTTCCGGCATGGAACGGTGAGCGGTCATGACGACGAGGTGGGAGCAATCCGCCACCTGGCGTTGATTCCATGCGTGCGCGACGAGGCTTTCCTTCAGGGCTTGATCCTGAATGACGATGAACCGCCAAGGTTGCAGTCCGAAAGACGAGGGCGTCAGAACCAGGCTGGCCTCCAAAGCGGCCCAGGTCTCGGTGTCGATCTTTTTCTCGGGATCGAAAACTTTGCAGGCGTAACGATTCTGGAGGGCGTGAATGAGGTCGGTTCCGTTCATAGCGGCCTCTCTTTGGACCGAAAAGCCGCTGCCCGCAAAGGAAACTCTCTACGGGGTGCCCGTTGCCGGCGACATTCCGCGAGACATCTGCCGGGACCGCAGGTAGGCGAGCACCGCCGCGAGAGCGCTCAGTCCCAGCAACAGCCAGACCCAACCTGGTATGCGAAACGGCGGCAGCGTGCTGACGATGAGAATGTCAGAGGGCTCTGAGAAGCGCTCCAACTCATCCACCCCGAGAAACCGGACGGAGTACTGACTACCAGGCTCCAAGTCGGTGAGCCGCAAACCGATGCGTCCATCGCGCGCTGGCAGCGCCTGAGCAGAAGTGACGTTGACCCATTGACGAAAGAACATTTTGAGATCGGGATTGTACTCCTGACGCGCCTGCTGGACGATGTACTTCTGCGGCTGAAACTCGACCGGGGGACTCTCCCAGGTGATGTCCAGCTCATTCCGCGCCCGCCGTTCGAGCCGTAGATTGGTGATCTTTTTCAGACGCTCGCTCATTTGATCGGGCGGCAGCGGCATGCCAAAAACACTGATGTAACTAAGCATCCCTGCGGCAGCAGGAGGCAGGACTCCCATGACCGTGCTAGGACGTTGCGGGCGGGTAGGAGAGGTGGTTTGAGGTGCGGCAGCGAGCGGTTTGTCCGGGGGTTCCTCCATCACCACAGCGGCGGCTTTGACGGCGGCTGGTCGAGCGGGGGGACGCGCATTGCCAGCAGCTGGGGCGGTGGCCTTGGCCGCTCCGGCAGCGGCGGGTGCGGGCAATTTGGGATCGACAAACTCGGCGTTGGCTTTCACCTCCAGCCTGCCTCCGGTTTGATTGGTGACGATGATCGAGCCACCGTAGCGCCCCGCGATCGCTCCACTGGCGGTGAGCACCAAATCCCGCCGAGAGCCTGGGGGCACACTGAGAGCGCCTTCTTCTTCAGGGACCTGGAAGGGAGGTGGAACCTGAATGGCCACGATGCCTGCCTGCCCCCCCACATTTTCCAACACCAGATGCTGCTCCGCACTGCCTCCCTCATCGATCCGACCAAAGTTCAACTCGGACGTGACGGGGCTGACCAGCCGAATCTGCGCGGGCTCCGGGGAGGCACCGAGGGTGAGCCGCTCGCTGAGCACTCCGTCCGTCAGCAAGACCTCTCCGCTGAACGATTCGACATCGGCATCGGGCAGGATGAATTCGATCTCGGAAAGCAATCCCGGCCGCACCTCCACCTCCGCCGGTCCCTTCAACCGCTCGGGGCGGATGATCGAGAGACGCAAATTTTCCTGGGTGGCGTTGGAGACCTTCACCCGCACCCAGCGCACGCTGCGCTCGGGATCAAACTCCATCTGCGCGCGATTCGGCGTGACCTCGAAGGGCTGCTCACACTGGAGCCAGAGCCGGATGCGACTCTCTGGCACGTCGGTCTGGAGAGTGACTTCACTGGTGTGAAGTCCCGGTTCTTTCGGCGTGTAAAAGAGGGCTAGCTCGGCACTCTCGCCCACGGCCAGCTCCAGGGAGCGCGGTCCTTTCCAACCCTCAGGCCAAGTAAGTGCCTCTTTGAACGGACCAATGCCGGAATTTCGCACCACCGCCTTGGCCATGACTTCCCGTCCGGGCAGGGATTTCTCAAACATCGGCTGCTTCAGCACCTCCAACCGAGGCTCGGCGGCCTTGCCGGAAAGCGTCACCACACCGGGCGCGGAAACGGGTCCGTCCCCCAGCCGACAGGCGTAGCTGAAGCGATCCATCAAGCCGTCTCCCGAGCGATGCGTGTAGGTGATGAGGGCCTTGAATCGACTCTCGGGATGAGGACGCAGATTGGAGAGGGTTCCGTGTTTGGGTTCATCACGGATGAGAAATTGCAAACCCGCTGCGACGGCCGTCGCGGCTTCCAATTCGATCTCGACGCTGGAGCCTTCCACAAAACTCACCTGCGTGGGGATGACCTCGGGGATCATGGCCGACAATTGCTCACGCCGCTCCTGCATCTCCTTGTCGCGACGTTTTTCCTGGCGGCTCTTCTTTTCGTCCCCCGGCGTCATTTTGATGTCGGCATGCAGTGTCGGCCCGATCCAAAAGATCAGACTCACCAGCGCCAGCAGCCGGAGACTGGCGGTCCTACCTCGTTGGGCGATTGCAAACATGACGGGATCAAATTTCGTTGAGAGACACCCCTAGCAGACGGCGTCGGAGCATATCGAGAGCCGCCTGAGAGGTCAGCAGCTTAAACCGATCCCGCGCGCCTGGAAAGAAAAGCTTTGCACTGCACACAGGCTCGCCCCGACTGGCCAAACCCACGAACACGGTGCCAACAGGCTTTTCCTCCGTGCCCCCGGTCGGCCCAGCGATGCCCGTCACCGCGAGTCCATGATCGGCATCAGCCATCTGCCTCGCCCCCTCCGCCATGGCCTGCACCACCTCCGCGCTCACCGCGCCATGCAGCGAGATCAAATCCGCCGGCACACCGAGTTCCGCCGTCTTGGCTTCGTTGGAATACGTCACCCAGCCGCGCCCTAGCACCGCCGAGGCTCCGCTCACATCGGTGATGCGGCAGGCGATCAAACCTCCGGTGCAGGACTCCGCCGTCGCCACCCACTGGCCGCGCTCGCGCAGCAGATCGACCACCACCTCTTCCAGCACTCGCCGATCCTCTGAAAAGACCAGCGGCCCCAATCGCTGACGCACCCATTCTGCCGCCTCCTCCACCACCTCAGCGGGACCCGCCAGTCGCACATCCACATCGCCCCGACCCAGGCAATAGCCCAGCTCCAACCCCTGATCCGCCCGCGCCTCCAGGTCTGCCTGAATGCGATCCACCAGATCCGATTCTCCCAGGCCGGTGGTTTTAAGGTAGCGCACCACACGCGTCCCAGCTGCAGGCACGAGACGGCACAAAAGTGGCTCCACCTCCTGCTCCATCATGGGTTTGAGTTCCCGAGGTGGGCCTGGCAACAGGAAAAAATGACAGTCCGCTGCCCGACCCGTGCCCAAGCCTGCCGCGAGGTACAGCCCCGGCGCGGTGCCTTGGCGATTGGGCAACACCACACCGCCCTCGGGCACCATCGCTTGACGGCGGGTAGCCGCATTCACGGTGCGCCCTCGCTGTCGAAAATACGCGTCCAGATGCTCCATCACCGCCGCCGACTCCTGCAGCTCCAATCCCAGCAACTGCGCCGTCACCTCACGAGTGATGTCGTCATTCGTCGGCCCCAGACCACCCGTCACCACCACGATGTCGGCCCGCGCAGCCGCCTCCGCCAGCACCTCCGCGATGACGGCCCCATCGGGCACCACCGTCTGCCGCGCCACCGCGAGGCCCAGACCCGCCAGGCGCTGCCCCAGCCACGCCGCGTTGGTATTCACCGTGTCTCCCAGCACCAGCTCGGTGCCCGTATTGATCAGTTCGACTCGCATGCCTCGCTTCCTCGATAAAGATGAACTTCGATCCAGCCGATCATTGACCACCCGCCGCAGGCAAGGCGGGAGCTAGTGTCTCGGCGGGCTTTTCCGCAGGCGTCACAGAGGAGGATGCTCCTGTGGCACCACCCGCTGGCGTGGCAGGATCCGCCGGTGACGTCGGTGACGCAGCATCCGGTTTCTCCTCAGACGTCGGCGGCGTCGGGCTCGTCACCGTGGGTTCGACCACGGGAGGCTCCGGTTTTTTGAAGAGATCCTCCCAGTGATGCAGCGTGTAGCCCGCACCGATCCCGCCCACATCATTCAGATACTCGCGGCACTTGCTCTCCCACACCGCCAGATCCGGTGCCTTCCAGGGTTTTGTTCCCGTGCCCGGAAAAATCACATAGGTCACCTTGAGGTCACTCTCGGGACGATTGTAAGGCGTCGCTTTTTCATTCACCGTCTTCGCCATCAGCAGTGAGGCCTCCCCCATTTTGAAAGTGGGACCGTAATCCCCGCAGATGGCCGGAAAAATCCGCCCCCCATGGATCACCGCCGCGTAATCTCCGATGCGCGGCGCATACGGATTCTGAGATTCATAACCTCGGAACAGCAGCGAGATAACAATGAATGGATCCTTTTCCGCAATGAGACTGCTGCGGTTCTTCATGTCCGTGATTTCCGCCCCCACCTGCTGGATGCTCGATTTCAAATACGCGTTGCGCTCTGCCGAGAGCCCTTTGATCGCGTATTCAGCTTTCAGTTTCGTCAGACGATCCTCCCACCGTTTGAGCAGCGGGTTCGGCGTCGAACTGGTCTTCGCCCAGGCGTAGCTGGTGAAGGGCTGATAGTAGTCGGACATGTAAATAAACTCGTCCAAAGACGGCATGCGATCACCGTCCGAGCCATCCGCCACCACATCCATTTCCGATTGGATCAGCATCACCCGACGTTGCGTCACGGGGTGCTGCATTTCTAAAATGGTCTCACAATCAAAAAAATTGTGGCGATCCAGTGCCTTATTGAGTCGTGTTAGATCCCGCTGAATGCGCGTGGTTTTGTTTTGATAGAGTTTGTGATAGAAAGGAGACACCTTCGCCTTCGGCAGCATGGTCTCCAGTCCCGGCAGCACCTTCGGCAGGTCTGGATTGATCCGCGCCAGCTCTCCCAGCGTTTGATTGGCCTTCGGCACACGGATGCTCAGCTCAAACTCCGCCTTGTATGCATCGGGATCCAGCCGCTCCACACTGGCGTAGTTTCCCTCCTCCGTGAGCAGCTTGGTCTTCACCGTGATGCCGTTGAAGAGCGAGGCCACATCGACCTCCTTGCGAGAGATGTACTGAGAGGGCAGCGGTTCCGGCGGAGCGGGCACCTCCACCGTCTTGACCACCTCACGCACCACTTCTTTCGGCACCTCTTTGGTCACCTCCACTTCACGCGTGATCACCTTCGTCTCCGGTTTGGTTTGGAAAGAAGCCGCCACCTCCTTGAGACCCCGCTTGATCTTCGCCGCATAGGGCGTGAAAGGCAGCACCAAGGCCAGCAGGATGATGATCAGCAACAACAGCCGCGTGAGACGGCCCAGCACGCCCTGTCGCGGCGGGGGCTGCCACGATCCAGGATGAGAATCCGGGGGGAGAATCGGTGGGGGATCTGGAAAATCTGCCATGGTGATTTCAATAACGTACTCGAATCCGAGGGTGGCGCAAAATTTAGCGCCGAACTTCTCGCTCCGCCGCTGCCGCTCCCGAAGCCGCCATCCGCCGCCGGATCAGCAACCGCAAAATGGAACGCGGCAGCATTTGAAAGAACCCCGCTGCCACCCGCACCATGCGCCCGGCGAAGTGAACGGGCCGCCCTCGCTCCAACGCCGCCAGCGCCTCCGCCACCACCTGCTCGGGCGGGATGCGCAGCAGCTCCTGACCCGAGCGATTCGTGTCCTCCCCCTGCTCACGCCGCGCTTGAGCGCCAAATTGCGTCGGCGTCGGCCCCGGGCAAACGCAGCTCACCGTCACCCCCTGCCCCGCCAATTCCACCGCTAGCGCCTCACTGAAGCGATCCACAAATGCCTTGCTCGCCGCATAAACCGCTAGGTCCGGCATCGGCAGCGTGCCCGCCAGCGATCCTACATTCAACACGCCACCAGGTCGCGATAGATGCGGCAGCACCGCGTGCGTCAGCAGCACCAGTGCCTCCACATTGACGACCATCTGCGCGCGCAGTTTCTCCCGAGTGGCCGACTCGAAGCTGCCGTAGTCCCCCAGGCCTGCGTTGTTGATCAACAAATTGGGCCGAAAGGTCCGCGCCCCCGCCTCGATCTCCCCCACCGCAGCCGCATCATTCAAGTCCGCACACCGCACCTCCACCTCCAGCTCCGCATTCAAACTCCGCAGTTCCGCCGCCACCGCCACCAGCGCCTCCCGCCGCCGCGCCACCAGCATCACCGCCTGCGCCCGCCCCGCCAGCTGGCGCGCAAACTCCGCGCCCAAGCCGGACGAAGCCCCCGTCACGATTGCTCGGCAAGATGTCAAAGATAAGCCTTCCATATCCTCCAGCCTGA
>JAGRPD010000037.1:12652-13430 GCA_020439875.1 Verrucomicrobiales bacterium | reverse complement strand
TCGGGAGTGGCGAGTTCCATCACATCGCGACCCTCCCAAAGACCGCCCGCACCACGGAAGGTTGGGAGGCCGCTTTCGGCAGAGATGCCCGCGCCTGTGAGGATGACGATGTGGGCGTTGGTGGAAGCTTTGGCGTTGGTGTTCATGGTCGCAGTCAGATTTCGAACAGAAAGCCCTTCTTCTTCAGCCGTTCGTATTTGGCGGGATCGAAGCGGTGGAGTTGGGCGGGGCGATGGGGGCCGTCGCGGTGGGTTTCTTTGAGGGGGACGAGGAGGTCGTGGCTGAGGACCTTTTTGCGGAAGTTGCGCTTGTCGAGTTCCTCGCCGAGCACGGCTTCATAGAGCCGCTGCAATTGGGTGAGGGTGAACTTTGGGGGAAGGAGCTCGAAGCCGATGGGCTGATAGCGGAGCTTACCACGCAGGCGGTCGAGCGCGGTGGCGAGGATTTCCGCGTGGTCGAAGGCGAGGGCCGGAACCCCGCTGGTCGAAAACCATTTGGCCTCGGCCGCATCGGTGGCTCCGGTGACGGCGGAAGGTTTCACCAAGGCAAAGTAGGCAACGCTGACGACGCGCTCGCGCGGGTCGCGTTTCACCGCGCCAAAGGTTTGCAGTTGCTCCAGGAAGACCTCGCGCAAGCCGGTTTCCTCTTCCAGTTCGCGGCGGGCGGCTTCATCGAGGGTTTCCTCCACCCGCACGAAGCCGCCGGGCAGCGCCCACTTGTTTTTGAAAGGCTCCAGGCCGCGGCGAATCAGCAGCACCTGGAGTTCGTCGCCATCGAA